>JBGPKR010000051.1:0-21030 GCA_041486045.1 Chitinophagaceae bacterium
CAAATTTTTCCGGGTATTTGTTCAGCGCTTCGCAGATATGCCAGCCATAATTTAATTTCTGAATAAAGTTTCCAAAAAATTTCATTAATCCTATCGGAGCTTTTAATGTTGAAAGTTTCTTTTTTTTATAGTTTGCAATGAGAACTTTTGCCGCTTCATCAAATGTAAATGCTTCAGGACCCTGGATATTGTATTCTTTGTTTTCATTTCGGGTTATCTCAAATGACCTTGCTACCTGCTTTGCATAATCGGACGCTGCAATAAACCACATCGGCGCTACAGATCTTCCCAGCAGGACTACCTTACTTCCCCGCATCATCTGGTAAGGGAATGTTTCCATAAAAGTAGAAGGGTAGAAGATGCTGTATGGAATACCGGATGCCTTTATTTTTTCAACAGCCGAATGTTTGATCCGGAATGACCACCAGCTAAAACCATTCATGCCTTCATAAAAATGGACCAGTGAGGAAAGGCAGGCTAAGCGTTTAACACCCGTTTCTTTGGCTGCGGCAATGATATTGCCAACTCCCTCTCTTTCAGGTTGCGGTTGTTTTTCTTTGGAGGATTGTGATACTGACAGGTTCATATACACAGCATCCATTTGTGCAAATGCTTTTACCAGCGATGATTTATCGAATACATCTCCCTTCAGCACTTTAGCATGAGGGAACAGCGCCTGTGCTTTGGATAAATCCCTTGCCAGCAGCTCAACATCAAAACCGGATCGCATCAGTTGTGCAGCAACAGGTTTGCCCAGCATACCCGTAGCGCCGATAAATAAAATTCTCATGCCGGAAGTTTTTGTAAGGATTGCAGAATTCGTTGATAAGTTTCTTCCTGACTCAGTTGTTGGGGAACAAATGATGAACCTGTCACTTTTTCGTACAACTCAATATATCTTTTCGAAATAGTATCCACCCATTCATCACTCATTAGCGGAACAACCTGTCCTTCTTTGCCCATAAAATTATTGGCGATCAGCCATTCCCTGACAAATTCCTTGCTCAGTTGCATTTGGCGTTCGCCTTTAGCCTGTCGTTCCTCAAAACCATCTGCGTAAAAATATCTTGATGAGTCAGGCGTATGGATTTCATCCATCAGGTAAATGGTATTGCCGATTTTCCCAAATTCATATTTTGTGTCAACAAGTATCAGCCCTCTTTGGGCAGCAATTTCTTTCCCCTTTGCAAATAATTTCAATGCATGATCATTGAGTGTTTTCCATTCTTCAACTGTCGCTAATCCTGTATTGATTATTTCTTCCGCCGAAATATCTTCATCATGCCCTTCGGCCGCTTTTGTTGAAGGAGTAATGATGGGGGCCGGGAAAAAGTCATTTTCTTTCATTCCCTCCTGCAATTCTATACCGCATAAAATTCGTTTGCCGGATTTATAAGTTCTCCAGGCATGACCGGTCAGGTTCCCCCTAACCACCATTTCGATTTTAAAAGGGATACATTTTTTGCCAATGGAAACATGCGGGGCGGGCACATCCACCAGCCAGTTGGGGCAGATATCCCTTGTGGCTCCCAGCATATAAGCAGCAATCTGGTTCAGCACCTGTCCTTTGTAAGGAATGGGGCGGGGCAGGATGACGTCAAAAGCCGAGATACGGTCGGAGGCGATCATGACGAGCAAGCGGTCGCCGATGGAATATACATCCCGGACCTTGCCCCTGTAAAATGCCGTTTGATTCGGGAAAGAAAAATCATCCATATTCCGAAAGTAAGAAGGGGGTAAAAGCCAGCCAATCCGGGTGGCCCCAAGATTTCAACAATTTATCCCTGCCCGACGTCATTAAGAATAAAAAATACTATAATGTGGTCAGGCGGGCTTTTCGCTTTAAAATTAAATTTTTAGATAAAGTTTACAATGCTTATTTTTCCGTCAAATTCCAAAACTAAAATCTCCCTATTATGAGAAAAAGCTACCGCTTTTTGACTGCCTGGCTGATTGCCGGACTCTTTTCTCTTTCTGCTAATGCACAAACAGTTACCATTTCCGGTAAAGTAAGCAATGGCACAACTAAAGAAAGCGCTCCTGCCGTTTCAATTATCGTGAAAGGCACAAGTTTGGGCACCTATACCAATTCAGATGGCGAATTCAGTATCAGGGTGGCTAAGCTGCCCGTAGTTCTTCAATTCAGTTCTATAGGATTTGATGACCAGGAACTGACTGTTTCTGACGCATCAAAGCCTGTGAATATTGATCTAAAAGTCAATAGTGAACTGGGCCGGGAAGTAGTTGTGGCGGCCACACGTACTCCGACAAGGATACTTGAATCCCCGGTTACGATAGAAAGAATGAATAGCAATGTAATACGGAATATTGCTGCTCCATCCGTTTACGAATCGCTCACCAACCTGAAGGGTGTGGATGTGCATACGGCCAGCTTAACTTTCCGGACAGTAACTACCCGTGGTTTTGTAAGCAGTGGCAATACCCGGTTAAATCAATTGGTTGATGGTATGGATAACCAGGCCCCCGGCCTCAATTTTTCCGTTAGCTCAATTGTTGGATTAACAGATCTGGATGTTGATAATATTGAGATATTGTCTGGTGCTTCTTCTGTACTGTATGGCTCAGGAGGAATGAACGGAACTGTTCTGATATCCAGCAAAAATCCTTTTAAATACCAGGGATTGAGTTATAATATCAAGCAGGGTATCATGCATGTGGATGGCAAGCAGCGCAATGCAGCCCCTTATTATAACTGGACATTCCGTTATGCAAAAGCTTTTAAAAACAGGATCGCTTTCAAACTAAGCGCTGAGCTTATAAAAGGCAGTGATTGGCAGGCCGATGATTATCGTAATAAAGGACAAATAGGGATCCTTAGCGCCGTGAAAGGAGGCAACCGTCAGAATGATCCCAATTATAATGGTATCAATGTTTACGGTGATGAGACCGATATCAACATGGATGCCCTTTCATTTTTTGCATACAGGTCAGCAAGTACTGGCATTACCGGGAATCCTTCTGTATTATCAACTATAGCTGATGGGTATTTTGCAACCCAGCTAAATCCTGTTTATCCTACCAATGCACAATATGCTGGTTGTATTGCTGCTATTTTTACAGCATTAGGAATTTCGAATCCTGCACAACAGGCAGCGCTAACACCCATATTGCAACAACAGTTCCTTCCTTTCTATAATGGGTATAAAAATGCCTATTACCGCAACACCAATATTTCAAGAACCGGGTATAATGAAAAAGACCTGGTGGATTATAATACCCTTAATGTAAAATTGAATGGTGGCCTTCATTGGATGATCACTGATAAAATTGAAGCTTCCTGGAATACTTATTTTGGTACAGGAACCACTGTATATACAGGGGCCAACAGGTATTCCCTGAGAAACTTCAAGATGGCACAGCATAAACTGGAAGTGAAAGCCAAGAACTGGATGGTTCGGGGTTACACCACACAGGAAAATGCAGGTGATTCATATATTGGTGATGCAGTGGGAAGCTTTTTAAATGAAGCCTACTCTCCAAGCGGTAGCGTCTGGCTGCCTACTTATATCGCCACTTTTTCTGAAACCCGTCGTAACATGGGACTTGGTCTCATACCAAACGCAAGCGATATTACGATCCATAATAATATGCGTGCAACCTTAGATGCAAACCGCCTCATACCCGGTACTGCTGCGTTTAATGCAGCAGCTAATAAGATAAAAAATACCCCGGTGAACAAACCCGGAGGCGCTAAATTTCTTGACAAATCAGATCTATACTCCGCGGAAGGACAGCTAAATTTTTCTGATGCATTGCGTTTTACTGATAAGGTTGAAGTTATTGTCGGGGCACAATGGAAACAATGGGTGCTGAATTCACAGGGAACCATTTTTGCCGATACAACGGGAGCTGTCAGGGTTACTGAAAGCGGCGCTTATGCCCAGTTAAAGAAAAGATTATTAAATGATGTATTGACATTGTCGGTCTCCGGCCGTTATGATAAGCAAACAAATTTTGAAGGTAAATTCACTCCGAGATTTGCAGCAGTTATCCGGGTGGCAAAAGATAACAACATTCGTTTATCATACCAGTCATCATACCGGTTCCCATCTAACCAAAACCAATATATCAGTTTAAGGCTTGGTGGTGGTACCAGCTACCTGATCGGTAGTTTACCGGAATTTCAAACTTATTACAAACTGAACACTACCAAACCCGGCTATACAGCTGCCAGTGTGTTGAGCTACAGGGCTGGTACATTAGCTGACTCCAGCAGGTTGATTCAGGCTGTTTTCAACAAATTAAAACCAGAGTCTGTTAACTCATACGAAATAGGTTATAAAGGGATCATTGGCAAGAAGCTGTTAGTTGATGGTTATTTTTATTACAGCCAGTATAAAGACTTCATCGTAAGTGTTGCCGTTGTTCAGGGCCAGATTACCGGGTATAAAAATGAAGTGTATTCCGGTTTCAGCAGCAATAGTCTTTCTTATAATCAAAATTCAACCCAGACTGTAAAATCAAATGGATGGGGAATTGGAATTGAGTACAAGCTTATCAAGAACTATTTGTTATATGGAAACATTTTCTCCGATATGCTGAAAAATGTGGCTCCCGGGGATGTTACTTACTTTAATGCACCGAAATACCGCTACAATATTGGTTTAAGGAATGAAAATGTTTGTCACAATATTGGTTTCAATGCGGTGGTGAAATACCAGGATAATAACTTTTACGAAGGAACCTTTGTAAGCGGCACCCTGCCTTACTTCACCTCGGTGGATGCACAGGTTACTTATCGGCCGCCGAGTTCAAAGAGCACTTTCCGTGTAGGCGGCACCAACCTGGGTAATAACTATTACCGCACAGGTTACGGCAGCCCTGCAGTGGGTGGCTTGTATTATATCAGCTACGGCTTCAATCTATAATAGTAATTGGGTTATACTAAGTATAAAGAAACCCCCGCATGGCGGGGGTTTTGTTTTGTTAGAATAAAAAAAGGATCAGCAGTTTCCTAATAATCCCCGCCTTTACATTTATTATCTGTAGAATATTGAAGCACCAATCAGGATCAGAAAAAATTCAGTTACAATAAATGGCTTTGTTTTTCTTATCGACCTCATTAAAATGAGATCAATAACAATGGCCAGGATACCACCAAAGATTTCGATCCTTAATCCCATTGCTCCAAAACCCCAAGAATCACCATGCTGCCTATAGACTGTCTGATAGTTTATAATTGAATAAACGATATGAATGATCGCAGCAAGAGTCAGGAAGGGAAACTTCCATTTCATAAATTGAACTTACAACAAAAAAGGATCACCAGTTTCCCAGTAATCCTTTCTCATTCCTTATTTCTAATTTCTTATTCCTGATTTATAAGTGTATCGCCTCCCCATACGCCACTTCAATCGCATCCTTGATACTTTCACTGATGGTGGGGTGAGGGTGGATGGCATTCAGCACTTCATGATAAGTAGTTTCTAGTTTCCTTGCTGTTACAGTTTCAGCAATCAGTTCAGTTACATTATACCCGATCATGTGAGTTCCTAACCATTCTCCGTATTTGGCATCAAAAATTACTTTGATAAAACCTTCGAGGTGGCCGGCAGCAGAAGCCTTACCACTTGCACTCAACGGGAACTTGCCCACTTTCACTTCATAGCCTGCATCTTTGGCTTGTTTCTCCGTGTAGCCAACAGAAGCAATTTCAGGAACACAATACGTGCAACCGGGAATATTGTTGTAATCGATCGGTTCGGGCTGATGATGATATTTGTTCTCATTATATGCGATGGATTCAGCGCAAACTATTCCTTCTTTGCTGGCAACATGGGCCAGCGCCTGGCCGGGTGAGCAATCACCGATGGCATAAATACCCGGCACATTGGTTTGCCCGTATTTATCCACCATGATACGGCCCTTATCTGTTTTGATGGCCAATTCTTCCAGGCCGATCCCTTCAATATTGGCAGACACACCTACCGCACTTAATAATACATCTGCTTCCAGTGTTATTTCTCCCGTGGCCGTTTTCACTTTTGCTTTCACGCCAACACCTGAAGTATCCACCGAGACCACTTCACTGCTGGTCATGATGCCGATACCCTGTTTTTTATATTGTTTCTCCAGTTCTTTCGAAATTTCTTCATCTTCCACGGGCACAACACGGGGTAAAAATTCAACAACGGTAACTTTTGTTCCCATGCTGTTGTAGAAATAGGCAAACTCAACACCGATCGCGCCGCTGCCCACCACGATCATTGATTTGGGCATTTGTGGCAATATCATCGCTTCCCGGTAACCGATAATTTTTTTACCATCTATTTTCATTGTTGGAAGCTCACGGCTGCGGCCACCTGTGGCGATGATGATATGTTTGGCTTCTACTGTTTGTTTTTTGCCGTCTTTATCTGTCACTTCCAGTTTTCCCTTGGCAACTAATTTTCCAAAACCCATGATCACATCGATCTTGTTTTTCCGCATCAGGAACTGAACGCCCTTGCTCATTTTATCGGCCACGCCCCGGCTTCTTTTTATAATGGCTTCAAAATTGGGTGTGCCTGAAGCATCGATTCCAAAATCTTTTGCATGTTTGATATACTCATTCACCTGGGCGCTTTTCAGCAACGCTTTGGTAGGGATACAGCCCCAGTTGAGGCAGATACCGCCGAGGCTTTCTTTTTCAATGATCGCAGTTTTAAAGCCTAATTGTGCTGCACGGATAGCTGCTACATATCCACCAGGGCCGCTACCGAGAACCACTATATCGTATGCCATATTATTATTTAGGATTTTAGATTTGAGATTTATGATTTGAGGTGCGAAGCTACTGAAAGCGGCTAATCGGGCAAAATGCCTCTAATTTTAGCCCGCTGGAAACCAGTGGGTAAAGCCTATCCACAGGGGTGAGTAAACAGTCATAAAACCTTTCAAATTTCTTATTTCCCATTCCCTGCCAGACTATTTTAAATTACTAATATTGTGGTCAGGCGGGCTTATTTTTCATTTTTTTCCCCTTACCTTTGCCGTCCAAAATTTACTTTCAATTATGGCCAGAGTTTGTCAGGTTACAGGTAAGGTTCCGGTTCGGGGAAACAAGGTTTCTCACTCGAATATCAAAACGAAGCGCCGTTTTCTGCCCAATTTGCAGAAGAAGCGTTTTTACCTGGCTGAAGAAGATAAGTGGATCATCCTGAAATTAACAACCAATGCGATCCGCTCCATTAACAAGAAAGGCCTTTATAATGTGGTAAAAGAGCTTAGGGCTCAGGGTCAACATATATAGGTTAATCGGTTAATTGGTTAACTGGTAAATCAGGAATCAGTACCAATAAACTAATAAACTAATAAACTAATTAACTAATCACAATGGCAAAGAAAGGAAACCGGGTACAGGTAATTATGGAATGCACCGAGCATAAAACAAGCGGTAAGCCCGGCACAAGCCGCTATATTACTGTAAAAAACAAAAAGAACAATCCTGAAAGAATGGAGTTGAAAAAATACAATCCCATCTTAAAGAAGATGACTGTTCATAAAGAAATTAAGTAACCAGTTGAGGAGTTACTAGTTTAGGGATCACCCCAATTAACTAATTAACCAATCAACCAATTAACTAAGATACAATGGCAAAAGCAGCAAAAACGGCGATAAAGACCAAGGATGCAAGGGCAGCGGCCGAAGCAAAGAACTGGACAAAAGTGATCAAGGCTGTACGCAGCCCGAAAACAGGGGCTTACACTTTTAAAGAGCAGATCGTTCACAAAGACAAGATCAAAGAATTTTTAGCCCAGAAATAAGAAAGGGCTGACAGGATATTTGAAAGCTGTTCGTTAATAACGAATAGCTTTTATTTTTTGAAGCTGTGCATACGGTCATATATGTCATATAAGTCAAACGGGTCATATCCAAAGCAGGAAGTACTTTTGATTTTTGAAATAACATCTATGACCTATTTGACCACTTGACTGATATGACTATTCTGACTTAATGACTTTACAACTATGGGATTCTTCAATAAACTATTCGGCAAAAAAGAAAAGGAAAGCCTTGATGAGGGTTTGAAAAAAACCAAGCAGGGTTTTTTTGCCAGGATCAGCAAAGCAATTGCCGGTAAGGGTACCGTTGATGAAGAAGTATTGGATAACCTGGAAGAAGCTTTGGTGGCTGCTGATGTAGGGATCGAGACCACAGTAAAGATCATTGAACGCATAGAAAAAAGAGTGGCGAAAGACAAGTATATGAACTCGTCTGAGCTGAATAAAATGTTGCAGGAGGAAATTGAAGCATTGCTGGTGGATGCTCTGGAATCAAATAGTTATGCTTTCGATTCGGAGCTGCCAACAAAACCATATATCATTTTAGTGGTGGGTGTGAACGGAGTAGGCAAAACAACAACGATAGGTAAGCTGGCTTATAATTTTAAGAAAGCAGGAAAGAATGTATTGTTAGGTGCTGCTGATACATTCAGGGCAGCGGCAGTAGATCAGTTGACTATCTGGAGTGAAAGAGCCGGAGTACCCATCGTTAAACAGGATATGGGCAGCGACCCGGCTGCAGTTGCTTTTGATACGGTGCAAAGTGCCCTTTCAAAAGGGAGCGATGTGGTATTGATAGATACAGCAGGAAGATTGCATAACAAAGCCCACCTGATGGAGGAACTGGGCAAGATCAAAAGAGTGATCCAAAAACTGATTCCTGATGCACCACATGAAGTATTATTGGTCCTGGATGGTTCAACAGGACAGAATGCCATTGAACAGGCAAAACATTTTACAGCCACCACGGATGTTACAGCAATTGCCATTACAAAATTGGATGGTACTGCCAAAGGGGGTGTGGTGCTGGCGATTGCGGATCAATTTAAAATACCCGTGAAGTTTATTGGCGTGGGGGAGAAGATGGAAGACATATTGGTATTTGATAAGCATGAATTCGTGGATAGTCTGTTTAATTTAGATAAAAACTAAAAGATAATAGATAAAAGTGGTTTTAATTAGGAGTGCCTGACTGGTTGGGGTATTTCCGAAAACAGTCGTGAATTTTACAATAAGGGAGTTTTATCTTTTAGTTATTATCTTTTATCTATCAAATAATGAAAACAAGAACATTAAAGAAAGATAAAGTCAACATCATCACCCTCGGGTGCAGCAAGAATATGGTGGACAGCGAAGTGCTGAGCGGCCAGCTACTGGCCAATGATATTGATGTGGTGCATGAGAACAAAAGATCAGATCACAATATTGTAGTGGTAAATACCTGCGGTTTTATTGAAAAGGCAAAAGAGGAAAGCATCAATACCATCCTGAACCAGGTGGAACTGAAACGGCGGGGTAAAATAGATAAGCTGTATGTGACAGGTTGCTTGAGTGAGCGGTATAAAAAAAATTTAGAAGAGGAAATCCCGGAAGTGGATGCGTATTTCGGCACGATGGAACTGCCGATGATCCTGAAACAGTTTGATGCTGATTATAAAACTGAATTACTGGGTGAACGATTCCTGGCTACCCCATCTCATTATGCCTATTTGAAAATATCTGAAGGTTGCAACCGTACCTGTGCCTTTTGTGCCATTCCATTGATGAGGGGTCAGCATGTAAGTAAACCAATGGAAGAACTGGTGAAAGAAGCAGAAGCATTAGTGAGGAAAGGGGTAAAGGAAATAATGCTCATTGCCCAGGAACTTACTTACTATGGTCTTGATATTTACAAAAAAAGAATGTTGCCCGATCTGCTTCAGCGGCTGGCTGATGTGGAAGGATTGGAATGGATCCGGTTGCACTATGCTTATCCATCAAAATTTCCTTTGGAGATATTAGATGTGATGCGGGAAAGAGAAAATATTTGCAACTACCTGGATATGCCCCTGCAGCATGCTGCCAACAATATGCTGAATGCTATGAAGCGGCAGATCAGCCGGGAAGAGATGGAAGAATTGATCATGGCTGTTCGTGAAAAAGTGCCGGGGATCTGTTTGCGGACAACATTGATCGCCGGGTTCCCCGGCGAAACAGGAGATGATGTGGACGAACTGAAAGAGTTTTTACAAGTTCAACGCTTTGACAGGGTCGGTATCTTTACTTACTCTCATGAAGAAGGCACCAGTGGCTTTGCCTTAATGGATGACGTGCCAACCGAAGAAAAAGAAAAAAGGGCGCAGGAGATCATGGAAGTACAGCAGGAGATTTCTTTTGAACTCAACCAGGAAAAGGTTGGAAAGATCTTCAAAACCATTATTGATAAAAAAGAAGCGGGCCGTTATCTGGGCCGCACTGAATTTGATTCAGTGGAAGTGGACAACGAGGTGGTGATACATTCTTCAAAAAAGCTACCAATTGGTGAGTTTGTGAATGTGAAGATCAGCAAGGCATACGATTACGACCTGGAAGGCGAGGTAGTTTAGTTTCCGGTTGTCATTTATTTTGTTTCTGTATTTAAAAAAAACCTAAGTTTAAGTTCCTTTAGTGAGGAGGAGAATATTTCTCAATATTTCCTGTTTCCCTAAAATATCCTGCTCTATCAGATCTGTTTTTATTTAACTCCTAAACAGGAATAGTTATGAAAAAAATTTTCATTGTTTGTTTATCAGGTTTTATTACCTCCACAAATTTAACAGCGCAAATTGATGCCGGATTGTTTCGCTTTCCCGATGTATCACAATCACAGATTGTTTTTACCTATGCCAATGATATCTGGATAGTAGGTAAAGAAGGCGGCACTGCCATCAAATTAAGTTCACCAGCCGGCGTGGAAAGTTTCCCGAAATTTTCACCCGATGGAAAAACAATTGCTTTTACAGGTAACTATGACGGCAACCAGGATGTTTATGCTATGCCTGCTTCCGGCGGTGTACCCTTACGTATAACGCAGCATGGTTTGCCGGACAGGGTGGTGGATTGGACACCCGATGGCAAACACATCTTATTTGCATCGGGCCGTGAAGCTGGCCGGGAGAGGTACAACCAGTTTTTTACCATTTCTTCCACAGGTGGCGCTGCGGATAAACTGCCATTAGCCTATGCAGAGTTTGGAAGTTATTCACCGGATGGAAAACAAATGGCATTGACTTTTCGTACCACGGTATTCAGAACATGGAAACGATACCAGGGAGGTTTGAGTGCCGATATCCATATTTTCAATTTTAAGGATCAGAGTTCTGAAAACATTTCTTCCAAAACGGATTTTGCTGATGAGTTACCTATGTGGCACGGGAATTATATTTATTTTATTACTGACCGTGGGCCTGAAGTGAGGATGAACCTGTGGCGTTATGATGTAAACAAAAAAACAGCTGAGCAACTGACAAAATATAAAGACTATGATGTTCATTTTCCATCGTTGGGCCCTGAGGACATCGTATACGAAGCCGGTGGGAAATTATACCTGTTCAACCTGGCATCTCAACAACCCAAAGAAGTAAAAATAAATGTGGTAACAGATAAAGCCAGCTTGAAACCTGTTTCTGAGGCCACCGATAAATATATTCAGCATACAACCATCAGCCCGGATGGCAACCGTGTATTGGTAGAAGCAAGAGGAGAAATTTTTTCAGTGCCTGCTGAAAATGGTTATGTTAAAAATCTCAGCAGGAGTTCTGCTGTTGCTGAACGTTATCCCGCCTGGTCACCGGATGGGAGTATTGTTGCTTACTGGAGCGATCAGTCAGGTGAGTATGAGTTATGGACTATGGAGGCTGGTAAAGAAGGTTCTGCAAAAAAATTAACCAGCTATGGTCCTGGCTTTCGTTATAATTTATTCTGGTCCCCGGATAGTAAGAAGCTTGCTTTTATTGATAAAGCCATGAAGATAAAGATCTATGATTTAAGCAATGGCCAGACTTATGATGTTGACAAAGGAATGCGGATGAGCCATGGCAATCTGGAAGGATTTAGCTGTAACTGGTCGCCCGACAGCCGCTGGCTTACGTACAGCCGGGATCTTGAAAATTATCATACGGCTGTTTTTATTTATGATGTGCAAAATAAAAAACTGCAACAGGCTACAAGCGGTTACTATAGTTCTTTATCTCCTTTCTTTGATCCGGAGGGTAAATACCTGTACCTGCTGACCCGCCAGAATTTCCAACCCAGCTATAGCAGCATAGATAACACTTTTATTTATCCCAACAGTACACAGCCTGCTGTTATCAGTTTAAAGAAAAGTACGCTATCATTATTAAATCCAAAAAATGATAAAGTAGAAATTAAAAAAACGGATGAGCCTGCTGATACTTCAAAGAAAAAAGAAATTGCAACTGCGCCTGCAGCTAAACCAAAAGTTACACCAGTTGAAATTGATTTTGACGGATTCGAATCAAGATTAGTTGTGCTCCCGGTAAAAGCAGGTAATTATGGAAATATATCTGCCATAAAAGGAAAGATCATTTATCATAGTTTTCCTAATACCGGGGTAAGCGATGGGAAAGCTGTTGTTAAATATTTTGATATTGAAAAAAGAGAAGAGAAAACAATTCTGGATGATGTGAACCGCTACTGGCTGACAGCGGATGGAAAGAAAATGCTGGTGCAGCGTGCCAATACATGGGCAGTGATCAAGCCTGAGGAGAATCAAAAATTTGAAAAGCCAATTCGTACAGCTGAAATGACAATGATAGTGGACCCTGCTCAGGAGTGGAAACAATTATTCCTGGATACATGGCGCATGGAAAGAGATTATTTCTATGATGCAGGTATGCATGCCGTGGATTGGAATCTTGTGAAGGAACGTTACCTGAAAATGCTGGACGGAGCAACCTGCCGTGAAGAGGTAAATTTTGTATTGGGTGAAATGATCGGGGAATTAAATGCATCACATACATACCGTTCCGGTGGCGATGAAGAACAAGCTAAAATTGATCCGGTGGGTTATCTTGGCATTAACTGGGCGGCCGAAGGAAATTTTTATAAAGTTGGCAAGATCATAAAACCTGCAGCATGGGATGCTGAAGTGCGTTCACCATTGGATAAGCCCGGCGTAGAAATAAACGAAGGCAATTATATACTGGCCGTAAATGGTATACCGCTTACAACTGAACAGGAACCTTTTGCTGCATTCCAGGGATTGGCGAATAAAACAGTGGAGATAACCTATAATACTAAACCTTCCTGGGATGGCGCTAAAACAACAGAGGTGCAAACGATGAGTGATGAAGCCCGGTTGCGCAATCTCGCATGGATCGAAAGCAACCGCAAACATGTGGAGGAAGCAAGCAATGGCGATGTGGGTTATATCTATGTACCAAGTACCGGGGTGGATGGTCAGAATGAATTGATACGCCAGTTCAATGCGCAATGGGATAAAAAAGCACTGGTGATTGATGAGCGATTCAACAGTGGCGGACAAATACCGGATCGGTTTATCGAAATACTGAACCGTGAGCCGCTTGCATTCTGGGCAATACGTGATGGAGAAACATGGCCCTGGCCTCCCTTTGCACATTTTGGCCCGAAAGTAATGCTGATGAATGGGTGGAGTGGTTCCGGCGGTGATGCATTCCCTGATTATTTCCGTAAAAAGAAACTGGGCCCGTTGATCGGAACAAGAACATGGGGTGGATTGATCGGTATCAGCGGTGTACCTCAATTGATCGATGGCGGCAGTATCACTGTACCTACTTTCAGGATGTACAACCCCGATGGCACCTGGTTTAAAGAAGGTCATGGTGTGGATCCTGATATTGAAGTCCCGGAAGATCTTACAGCCATGGCGAAAGGAACCGACCCTCAATTGGAAAAAGCAATTACAGAAGTAAAGGATGAGATAAAGAAAAAAGGATTTACAAGACCGAAAGCACCATCGGTTGAAAACAGGAAAGCATTTTGATCAGGGGCCACCGCAAAGCGGCCTTTGTTTTATTCAGCCAATTTCTTTTATTGTTTTTTCAATATTTTTATCCGGTATCAACCAAACAAAAGCAACAATAACTATCAAAATCCCTGAGATACCAACATGTATATATGCGGCAGGTATGGCTAATGTATAAGGAATAAAGGACAGCAATCCTTTCCTGGTTTGCTTTTGCAAGACGTCCATGAGGACAGAGTTATGCTGATTGGCATTTTTAATGGTCAGCATTAATATGTAATAAGCAAGTCCGCATAGATCAGATAACAGTGCATACGCTGCTACTGTTAATTTATCAAAATGACTTTCCCCCATCCACCCGGTCGCAAAGGGCATTAATGAAAGCCAGAAAAGCAGGTGAAGATTAGCCCACATGATACTACTATTCACTTCTTTAAAGGTATGTAAGAGATGATGATGATTGCCCCAGTAAATACCCAGCATAATAAAGCTGATCACATAACTGAGAAATTTAAACTTCATTTCTGTTAATGCATGCCAGCTTGACTCCGGTGGTCTTAATTCCAGCACCATGATGGTGATGATGATGGCAATAACGGCATCACTGAAGGTTTCTAATCTTGTTTTTGTCATACCACAATATTAAAATTAAATTTACCAATAATTTATTTTCATGGTCAGTATAGAAACAGTGAGGCAATTAGCATTATCCTTTCCTGAAACGGATGAGCACCCGCATTTTGATCGCCGGGCTTTCCGGGTGAAGAAAAAAATATTCGCTACTCTTTCCGAAAAAGATATGACCGTGAGTTTGAAATTAACATTGGTTGACCAGTCTGTGTTTTGTGCTTTTGATAATACTGTTATCTATCCTGTGCCCGGTGGCTGGGGAAGGATGGGATTTACATATGTCAATCTTAAAAAAGTAAAGAAAGCAATGTTCAAAGATGCCCTGACCGTTGCTTATTGTACAACGGCTCCGCCAAAACTGGCCAAAAAATTTCTTCCGGAATAATTGCCCGGATTTCCTTTTCAACCTGCCTGCCGTCATTAAAAAACCAGTATCTTAGTCCATAAACCGATTCAATGGCCGATGATAGATATGTTTTTTTAAACCGTGACCTGAGCTGGCTCAGTTTTAATCACCGGGTGCTGATGGAAGCAGCGGATAAAACTGTTCCGCTGTACAGCCGGATCTCTTTTTTATCCATTTTTTCCTCCAACCTCGACGAATTCTTCCGGGTGAGGATGCCTTCTATTTTTGCTTTCACCAGTATTGAGTCTAAAAAAATATCTATAGAAGAAGAGTATCCGAAAGACCTCGTGCAGCAGGTACAGGCAACCATTCACAGGCAGCTGGAAGAATTTGGCAGCATACTATCAAAACAGATATTACCTGAATTGGCAGAAAATCATATTTTTCTTTATTACAATCAGCCTGTCCGGTCAGAACATGCGGAAACAGTGAGGGAATATTTTTTATCCAGGGTCTTGTCTTTTCTCCAGCCCATCATTTTAAGAAAGGAAAACCAGGCTGATGTTTTCCTGGAAAACAATGCCCTGTATTTTATTGTTGACCTGGAATCACCGGAACAACCGGGGAAACATTTTTATGGGTTGCTGAATATCCCGTCTTCCAATCTCTCCCGTTTCTTCGAATTGCCTATGTTGGGCGACGACCAGTATATCCTTTTCCTTGATGATGTGATCAGGGAAAACCTCGGGGAAGTATTTCCCGGGTTTACTGTTCATGGTGCGTGGAGTGTGAAACTGACCCGTGATGCAGAGATGAATATCGAAGATGAATTCATCGGTGATATTGCTGAAAAAATTGAAAAGCAACTGGAGAAAAGGGAAGTGGGGCATGCTACCCGCTTGCTATATGACCAGGCCATGCCGGAAGCAGTAAAAGATTTTGTGCAGAAATATTTAATGCTGCACAATGATGAAATGGCGGAAGGTGGCCGCTATCATAACCTGAAAGACTTTAGCAGTTTGCCAAACCCATATAAAGCCCGCCCTCCCGTCGATGGCGGGACGGTCGAATGGGGGAAGCTGACTTATACTAACTGGCCGCCTGTATCACATACGGGCTTTGATAACCACCGGTCTGTGTTTCAAAGTATCGCAGAGAAAGAGAAGTTGCTGCATTTACCCTATCATTCCTATAATTATATCCTTCGTTTCTTTAATGAGGCAGCTATTGACCCTAATGTCAGGGAAATATATATTGCCCTGTACAGGGTGGCGGCTGATTCACATATTGTAAATGCGCTGATAAGCGCCGCCAGGAATGGAAAAAAGGTAACCGTGTTTGTGGAACTGAAAGCAAGGTTCGATGAAGCCAATAATCTCCGTTGGTCAAAAAGGATGAAAGCGGCGGGAATAAAAATTATCTATAGCATACCGGGGTTGAAAGTACATGCCAAGGTTGCATTGATAAGACGATTTGAAAACCTGCCTGACCGGCAGGCAGGTAAGGAGTTGAAAAATTACTCCTTCCTGGCCACGGGTAATTTCAATGAGGCCACCGGCCGGTTTTATACCGACCATGTATTATTTACAGCCGGCAAAGAATTCGGGCAGGACCTGGAATTGTTGTTTGAATACCTGCAAAGCCGCAAGCAACCGTCAGAATACATGAAGATACCTTTCCGTCACCTGCTGGTATCACAGTTCAATATGGTTAAACGGTTTGAAAAATTGATCGGGCAGGAAATAAAAAATGCAATGAAAGGAAGACCCGCCGGGATCATCATAAAACTGAACAACCTGCAGGAAAGGAGCATGGTTGAAAAATTGTATGAAGCCAGCAGGGCGGGGGTAAAAGTGCAGTTGCTGGTCCGGAGCATCTGCAGCCTGGCCCCGGGAATAGCAGGCCAGAGTGAAAATATTACCGTGCATCGCATCGTGGACAGGTACCTTGAACATGCAAGGATCTTTATGTTTTATAATAATGGCGAACCACTATATTTTATGGGCAGCGCCGACTGGATGAACCGGAACCTGCACAGCCGTATCGAGGTTGTTTTCCCACTCTACGACGCAGGGCTTTGTGAGCAATTAGATCATATTCTTAAACTTCAGCTAAGCGATAACAGGAAGGCTGTATGGCTGAACAGCAGCCTCGGGAATCAACGGATACCGGTCGCTGATGACAAGGCTTCCATTGCCGGACAGGAAGCCATTTATAATTATGTGAAAGGATTGTCCTGATGTTACTCCGGATAATATTCCCGGGATCCCGGGGGAAAATGCAGGAGGCCTCCATGTTTTTCTCCCGGCCGGGAGGTGGACAACGGTGTATAAAAACAAATATTCATCCCTGTTTTCCCAATAGAAATCCTATATATTTGCCATCGTTAATACTGAACATCCATTAAAATCAAAATTCAAAACATTATGGCTACTAAGAAAGCAAAAAAGAAAGCAGCTAAAAAACCTGCCAAAAAGAAATCTGCCCGTAAACCATCTGCAGCATTTATGAAACCACTTACCCCCAGTGCAGCATTGGCTGAAGTAGTAGGCGGTAAAGCGTTACCCCGCACCGAAGTGGTAAAAAAGATGTGGGTGTATATTAAAAAGAACAAACTGCAGGACAAGGCCAACAGGCGCATGATCAATGCAGATGCCAAACTGAAACCCATCTTTGGTGGCAAAGGGCAGGTATCCATGTTTGATATGGCTAAACACCTTTCAAAAAATCTGAAATAAGGAAACTTATTGATCAGTACAACGGGCTCCCTGATGGGGCCCTTTTTTATTTTAGGAAGGTTAGATAATTCTGCAAACAAATTATTTCATGCCTTTACTTTGTTTATAAGATTTAAAAACCGCATAAATAGCCATTGCATGTCCATGGCCCAGGTCAAAATCTTTTTTTAACCAGGCTACAATTTCCCCGGCCTTAACGCCTTCTTTCAATAACCCTTTCTTCTCTGCTAGGTTTGTAAAATCCTCTGCTGTTTTACCGGTTTTCTTCTTGATGTTATCGAGGTAGGCCTGGAATGACATAGCCAAAATTTTAATTATTTTTTTGCTTTTTTCTTTTCTTCATTCTCCTTCACCCTGAATTTTACAATTTTACTGATCAGGGCAAGAGGGAGAGGTTTATCAATAGGAAATCTTACTGTTCCTTTTGACCCTTCATATGCAGACAATTCTTTCTTAAATGCTTCGATTCCCCTCGATGTTGGATAAAACCCGATATGAGTTTTATAGCCGCCGAAATATACCAGCGCACCATTCTGCTTATAGGCAGGCATCATATAACTGATTACCTCCTCCGCTTTCGGTGCGGCTGCTTTGATGGTTTGACGAAGTTGCTCCAGCTCATTCCGTACTGCAGGTGGAAACGGCTTCAGGTATTCATCCACTGTTTTGGCCGGGGCCATTCCTCTTTTCATGGTTGTTGGTTTTTGCTGATGGATAAAACTAATTAGTTTTTTGAACCCTTATCAAAATGAAGCAACCAGTGATTGCCATACTTGTCGGTAAGATCGCCAAACAGGGCGCCCCAGAAACTATTTTCCAACGGATGATCTTTTTTACCGCCGGATGAAAGCTTTTCAAAACATTTTTTTATTTCTTCCTCGCTGCTGCAATTCAGCATCAGGGAAACTGCATTTCCTTTGAGGAGCCCGTTATCGCCAACCATATCTGAGCCCATCAGTACCAATGCGTCTTTGGTTAAGGTGGAATGTAAAATACATTCTTTCATTTTTGCAGGCATCTTGTCTGCCAAAGGTGATTCGCCAATGGTCTGAAGGGTAAGTTCTCCTCCCAAACATTCTTTATAAAATGTCATCGCTTCACGACAGTTGCCACTGAACGTTAAATAAGAATTGATTTGTGTCCGGTTCATCATTGGTACCTCAATAATTCTACACCCCTCTCCACAAGTGGAGAGGGGTGGGGTGAGGGGGTGAGGTTATGCGTTTACCATTGTTTCGATGTCAAGCTTTTTCATTTTCATAACTGCCTGCATCACTCTTGGCGATTTTTCCAGGTCACTCATTAGTTGGCCAATGATGGAAGGAATGATCTGCCAGGATACGCCAAACCTGTCTTTGAGCCAGCCACACATGCTTTCCTGGCCGCCATCGGCTGTAAATTTATTCCAGAAATAATCTATTTCTTTCTGTGTTTCGCAGTTCACCACCAATGAGACAGCTTCATTGAAAGTATATGCATGAGCTCCCGGGCCATCCATGGCAATAACTGGGTATCCATTCAATTTAAATTCCGAGAACATTACTTTTCCGGCATTAGCATCTCCTTCCGGGTAATAATGGATCCGCGTATCGGTTGAAGAGTTATCAAAAACAGAAGTATAAAGTTTAATGGCTTCCTCTGCTTTGCCAAACTGGTCGCCGGTGAATAACATGGATGGTGTTAATTGTTGTTTGTCGCCTTCCTTATAAACAACGGATACCTGCCAGGTCAATCCGAACCTGTCCTGCACCCAGCCATATCGTTCACTCCAGGGATATTTATCAATGGGCATTAATACTTTTCCGCCATCCAATAGTTTGTTCCATAGTTCGTTGGTTTCATTGATGGATTCGCATAGAATAAAAATTGAAATGGATGGATTGATCCTGAACATGGGCCCGCCGTTCAGTCCCATGAATTTTTTTCCACCCAGTTCAAACATGACCACCATGGGGGAATCAAATGTAATTTTAGAATTTTTGATAATGGAGCAGTAAAAATCAGCTGCGGCTTTGGCATTACCGTCAAACCAGATACAGGGATGAATGGTGTTGTTCATAATAATTTTTTTAATTATTAGGTTTTATTTTTCATTACAATTTAAAGGTCAGTTTGCTTCTGCATATTTTTTAAAGTTATTCAAAATAGCCTGCCACCCGCCACGCTGCAATTCGATAGGGTTGGTATTTTCTGCTTCAAAGGTTTCCACCACTTTTGTTACATTGCCCTGGCGGGTAAAAATTATTTTCACTTTTCTTCCTCCTTCGATCGTGTAAGCGATCAGTTCATTGGTTTTTATTTCATCATATACACCATTGAAATCAAAACCAAAGCTGCCGTCCTTAGCTTCCATTCTATAATTGAATTGGCCGCCGGTCCTAAGATCATTTTTGGCAGCAGGGCTGTGCCAGTCGTCAGAAGCATGGTTCCATTGAGTTATGTGTTCCGGTCCGGTCCAGAACTTCCAGACCTTTTCTACAGGTGCATTTACTGTATTTTCCACCGTGATGTTTGTTTTTGTTACTGATGTCATATACTTTGGTTTTTGAATTGATTTTTTTTGTTCGTTATTTATTTTTGTCTGCATGAAACATCCACCTGATACCAAATTTGTCATTGAGTGCTCCATATGTCCCGAAAAACTGCTCTGTCAACGGGTCTGTAACTTCAGCTCCATCAGAGAGCTTCTCAAATAATGTTTTCAATTCCTGGCCCGTTCCTCCGCTTAAGTAAAGACAGACTGTGTTTCCCTAGATAGGGGTTTGAGCAGGTCGCAACCAGTCCGATGCCGAAATATGCATGCCTTCCCTTTTCAGTTGTGCATTGATGACTTTATCATGCATGCTGGCAGGCATATGATCTTTCATCGCTGAATTGCCAACCTTTGCCAGGGACAGTTCACCCCCAAAACAGGATTGGTAAAATTCCATTGCCTGTTTGCAATTGCCATTGAATAAAAGATAGGTTGTAAGCGTTGTCATTTTATTTTTTTTATCGTTGGTTGCTACGCCCTCAATTTGAAATCAAACCTGGATACTTCCTTTGTTTTGTCAACCTGCCTACTCGCCTTCGCATAGCTTCAGCGGAGCAAGGCCGGCAGGCAGGCACAAACTTACAGTCCTGAATCGGAATTGACAGTGTGCAAAAACGACATTTCAAGGGGTTGATTGCGACAGGCGGGTTTCTTATATTCGCAACCTCGCCCCATTAAGACTTATGATGTTCAGAGAGTCTTTACCCCCTCTCCTTAAGGGGTCACGAAACGACATGAGGGACAAGGAAAGAAACAAGTTGCCGCCCCTTCCCAAGATAGCAAATTACTTGCCTTTAGTTTACAACTCAATGAACTTATTAAAGAGTATGAGAAAGAAAACAATGCAAACATATTTGTTTGTAATGTAGGCTTTAGACAATACCCTGATAGTTTCCCTAATCAAGAAAAATTACAATTACTCAATTTCCTTCCCGAAGGTGTTTATACTGCGGGTTGTTCATAATCATTTCATGATTTCTAATTTCAATTAACCTTTTAACTATATCTACACA
>JBGPKR010000052.1:0-20738 GCA_041486045.1 Chitinophagaceae bacterium
CCGCCACCACCACCTCCACGACCACCACCTTCTCCACCACTGCCGCCGGGTGGTAAAACTGTTTTGGACTGGTAATTACCGGATAACTGGATGGTGAAATTCTTCGGGAGCTTGAATGTATTGTTTACTTTGGCAAACCAGCTGGCAAACTGATCCTGCTTCGGCTGGTTGGGGAGATCAATATTTATTTTAGAAGTAAAAAGGTTCAGGTTACTCGTCAGGTCCCACCATTTGGTCATCTTGGTTTTTAATGTCATTTCAAGACCTGTCACATATGCTGAATTAGCATTGATATAGGTATTTATCAGAACGTCCTTGCCATTGGCAGCATTTGTTTCTTTTACCTGGAAACGGGTAATGAGATCAGTCGTGTTTTTGTAATATAATGAAGCAAGAAAGTTGTCTTTATTTTTCTTGAATGTTTTTTGATAAGATAATTCAACTGAATTGGTGAACTCAGGTTTCAGGTCAGGGTTGCCCCGGCTGATATTCAACGAATCTGAATAATCGGTGTAAGGATACAACTGGAAAAAGTTGGGACGGTTGATCTTTCTTGTGTAGTTCAATTGTAATTCCTGGTCTCCCTTCATCTTATTGCTCAGGAAAACACTGGGAAAAAAACTTACCGGGAATTTTGTATTGAACTGCTGGTTTTTATCGGGTAAATGACCATTGTAATTCGAACTTTCAACTCTCAGCCCCAACTGGTAGCCAAAATTTTTGACCTGGTTGGTGTAAGTAGAATAAGCTGCATATACTTTATCAATGCTGTTGTAATTCACCGACAAAAGTGGTTTGTATAATGTAATGCCTGAGGAATCAATGTAAAAATCGTTTCTGCTGTCAACTTTTCTGACAGAAGCTCTGATACCCATTTCAAATTTGGACTTATCATTGATGGGGTTAGAATAGTCAGATTGCAGAACAAGGTTCTTAAAACCGCCGGTTCCCTGCTGCTGTTGTTTAAATATATCGGTCAATGTATTCTGGGGAAGTTTGTAGTTATCTGTTTGTATATAATTGCTGCTGTGACTGCTGCTTTTATTGTAGGTAACATCAGCCGTCAGTTCTTGCCCGGATCTTGGGAAATTATGTTTATAACTAAGCTGTACGCCTTTATTTTGCATCTGGCTTTTATTATTGGAAACCCGCTGGCTAAACGATGAAATGAGAGGGTTGTATAATGAGTCAACCAGGATATTACTGGTTGTAACAGGTTTAAACCTGCCGGAACCGATATTACCTGTCACAGAGATTGTATTTCGATTATCAACTAAAAAATCTGCGCCGCCACGGAAAAACATAAAGTATCCTTCTGAAACGCTCCGGTCTTTTTGATGAAGGTCTGTGAGTGGGGATCCGATCAGGGTAGACCGCTCAGTGGTCCCGTTGCTGATGGATTTACGTTGGTTGTAGTTGGCATTCAAAAAAAGATTTATTTTTTCCTGGCGGAGATTGATATCTCCCCCTAACCCAATTTTTGCTCTCGAATCCATATTGATCCGGGTGCCACCATTGTAACCAACTTTTTTATTTTTTTTCAACACAACATTCAATATCCCTGAAGTACCACCGGATGCATCAAACTTGGCAGAGGGATTGGTGATGATCTCAACACTCTCTATTACGTCGGCAGGGATCTGATCTAGTGTCATCGTGGTGGGACGGCCATCCACAAATATTTGCGGGGTATTGTTCCGCATGGTCACATTGCCGTCAATATCCACACTGATAGAAGGAACGTTACGCATTACATCAACTGCTGTACCGCCGGTTGAAACAAGGTCTTTATCCACATTGAATACTTTGCGGTCGATTCCTAATCTCAAACCCGGATTGGAGGCTGTTACTGTTACGTTTTCCAGCGTTTTTTCTTCAATATCAATTTTTATATTACCGAGGTCTTTATCCAGGGCCCCCAACATGGCAGTCATATCGCCGTTATTTCCACCACCCATTTTTATATCAAATGAAACAGCCTGCTCATAGGGTTTGAAACCAACAACAGTCACTTTCAATTTCAATGGACCGAAAACAGGAACATTTTCCAGCCGGAATTCTCCATTTGCTTTTGTAAGCATGCCAGCAACAGTAACCTCTTTTCTTTTTTTACTGACGGAATCAAACCGGTTGGCCAATAACTGAATGGAAGCATATTCTATCGGTTTTGAGCTTTTAGAATCTATTAATTTTCCATACAGGCTGCCTGTAGGCATTTGGCGGTTCCCGTTGGGACGGTTGCCTTCACCCTTTGGCACCTGGGCGAAAAGGATATAACTACTTAAAAATGAAACTATAACGAATACTAATCTTCTCATTATTTTGATTTGTTAATTAGACGGGCAAAGGTGCTCTAACTTGCTGATAATCCTTTGTTATCTTGATGAATGGTATTAAGACAAATATGAAGGGAAAAGGTTCAGAATTGCCGGCACTTTTCCATTCTAAAATTATTTATGCCACAAGAACTGTAATTATAACCTGTATTACTCCAATAATAAGGCCGATAACGGCTCCGGTGATCTTCACCGACCTGAATTCTTTTGACATTGACTGCTGCAATATTTTTTCAAGTTCTTCTGACGAAATAGCGGATACTTTTTTAATGACAATTTGTTCAAGATCAAGTTCGGTCTTCATGTTACCGGCGAACTGCTTCATGACAATGGGAAAAAGAGTTTCTATTTCCTTCATGAAAGCAGTTTTTAGTTTAGTAATGGTCTTATCACCGATAAACATACTGATAACGGGCATTTCAGCGCTCAGCCTGTTCCGGAGAAAATCATCTACATGTGTTTCAATCACAGGAATTATCTTCTTCAGATTATCCGGGTCGCTGATCTTTTTTTCAATATCATCAAACGAAAACACAGTCTTGACAAGCTTTCCCAGCTTTTCTGCAAACTGCTTCTGTCGTTTAGGAAAAATTCCATGGAAACTGACCCCAAGTATCTTTTTGGGTTTGTGGGGATGAAATAACATTTTGACCGCCGCCCATGTGGTAATCCAGCCAATGAATGCGGAAATAAGTGGAATAAGAAATAACCAATAGTTCATTACAAAAGGTATAAAATAAACCCTGTCTCTTACCGAACCGGGTAATTCCAGGTTTATATTAAGTATCGGCCAAAATATGAATCGGGGCTACGGGGGGTTGAACAGGTTACACAGTGGGAGTCCCTTCGGAAGAACCACCGTTCTACAGAATTCAATCTGATGCTATAAACATCTGAGATACAACCACCATCTTAGTTCACCTTAGCTTTTAGCGAAGCTGAATTGACCGGGGTAAAAATACGCCAAATGATTTTTTGCAAAAAATAAATGACG
Source organism: Chitinophagaceae bacterium (assembly GCA_041486045.1). Classification (GTDB taxonomy): domain Bacteria; phylum Bacteroidota; class Bacteroidia; order Chitinophagales; family Chitinophagaceae; genus JJ008. Next base: position 3,331 of record JBGPKR010000052.1, read on the forward strand.
GCCCGACCGGGCATTGATCCTGTTAATGAGATGTTTACTACCCGGCTTTTAACCCGTTCATCAAAAACACTTGTTAAATGCTTCTAAATGCAAGAAAAACAAGCTTTTTGCGTTATTTTTGGTCTATGTCTGACTCAATTAAATACCTTTTGAATATGAAAAGACTCCCTATTGTGATAATGATGGTTGTGGCTGCCTCATTCCTGGCTTTTAAAACCATGGGAACCGGCGCCAGAAGCGCTTCCGCTAATCCTCCTTCCAAATACGAGAAGATCCTCAAACTGGTAGGTGAAATGCTTACCCAGGCACATTATAGTCCCCAGCAATTGAATGATGCATTTTCAAAAAAAGTATTCAAGAAATACATCACTGACCTGGACCAGGAAAAAAACTTTTACCTGCAATCTGATATGGATGCGCTGAAAAAATATGAAACAACGATTGATGATGAAATAAAAGGAGCCCCGGTTGAATTTTTCCTTGATGCAGGTAAAACCTTTACCACAAGAATGGAAGAGGCAGCTAAAATTTATACTGAAATACTTTCAAAGCCTTTTGATTTCACCATAGATGAAGATGTGGTGCTGGATGGCGATAAACTGAATTATCCGGCTACCGATGCTGAAAGAAAGGACCGCTGGAGAAAGAAAATGAAATACATGACCCTGGAACGCTACATCGATCTGATGGATACCCGTGAAAAAAATAAGGGTAAAGAAGGTTTTGTGGTTAAAACAGATGAGGAACTGGAAAAAGATGCCCGTGATAAAGTAAAAAGAATAATCGACAGAACTTTTGAACGATTCCGTTTCAAGTTTACAGATGATGACCGGTTTAATTTATTTGTAAATGCGATCACCACCACCATGGATCCCCATACAGAATTCTTTCCCCCGGTGGACAAAAGATATTTTGATGAGGAAATGAGTGGCCGCTTCTATGGTATAGGTGCATCGCTGCAGTATGATGACGGCAACATTAAAATTGCAAGTGTACTCTCCGGAAGCCCTGCTTCCAAATCAGGTGAGTTACAGGCAGGTGATATCATTCAAAAAGTGGCACAGGGTAAGGAAGAGCCCACTGACCTGACAGGGTTTGTGGTAACGGATGCCGTAAAAATTATCCGGGGAAAGAAAGGAACGGAGGTCCGGCTTACTGTTAAAAAATTAGATGGCGCAATCAAAGTGGTAACGCTGATCCGTGATGAAATAGTACAGGACGAAACATTTGCCCGCAGCGCTATTGTGAAGGAAGGAGGCTCCAGGATCGGTTATATCTTTTTGCCTGAGTTTTATGCTGATTTCGATCACCCGAACGGAGCCCGCAGTTATATTGACGTAGCAAAAGAAGTCACTAAATTAAAAGACCAGAAAGTTGATGGTATTGTTATTGACCTTCGCAATAACGGCGGTGGTTCCTTATATGATGTGGTGCAAATGGCCGGTCTCTTTATTGATGAGGGCCCGATCGTGCAGGTAAAGGACAGGGATAATAAACCCAGTGTGCTGAAAGATAAAGACAGGAGCGTCTTATATACCGGTCCGCTGGCTGTGATGGTGAATGAGTTCAGTGCATCAGCATCAGAGATATTTGCTGCTGCCATACAGGATTATCATAGGGGTGTCATCATTGGCAGCACTTCCACCTATGGTAAAGGAACAGTGCAACGTAATATCGGGCTTGATCCTGAAACAGGTTTTTCGATGTCTAATTCCGACCTGGGGACTGTGAAACTGACACTGCAAAAATTTTATCGCATCAACGGCGGCTCTACACAACTGAAAGGTGTTTACTCGGATATTGTTTTACCAGACAATCTTGAAAGCCTGAAAGTGAGAGAAAAAGATGATCCTGATGCATTACCCTGGGATGAGATCAACAAAGCCAGTTATACGAACTGGAGTTCGGGCTATGATTTAAAAACCATTCAGCAATTAAGCAATCAGCGGCTGGAAAATGATGTTACTTTTAAAATGATAAAGGAAAGTACTGACTGGCTGGCAAAACAAAACGACAAGCAATATTCTTTGCAGATCGATAAATACCGCAAAGAACAAACCATGATCCGGTCCACGGTCAAGCAACTGGAAACGCTGCTCAAACTAAGCGGCCAGCTGGATGTGTCTGCATTGCCCAACGAAACAAACCGCTGGGAGAATGACAAGAACAAACAGGAACGCTTCAATCAATGGCTGAAAAGTTTGCAGAAAGACATTTATCTTGACCAGGCTGTGAAAGTGATGAATGACATGATTGGCCAGCAAAACGTGGTAAAGGCCAAAACGGACGATGAAAAAAAGAAAGCTTTCTAGCCTCCCGGGTTCATTAAAGAAATATGCTAACTAAATTCGCCCCTCCGAAGGAGGGGTTTTGCTTTCTTAAACTTGTGCTGGTTATATCCCCCTTTAGGGGGACGAATTAAAGACTCATACCACTTTAAAGAATCAGGGGGCTTCAGGGGGTGGGGGTTAAATACCTTTCCTTCATGACATTAATATGATGATTGGCGTGACCAGCAATAATAAAACCAATGGCCAACACATAATTAGACTTACCACTGGCTGTACCCGCAGTTTCTAATTGCTCATCATCAAAAGAATCAAAAAGGTATTCAGTTGACCAACGTACTACGAGGAATTCATTAACAAGGTCTTTCCATTTTCTGCTTTCGCCTTTGGCATTGGCCGCATAGCTGTTCTCGTCAAAACTGGGCAGGGGGGTGGCATCTTTTCTTGCAAAGCACAAAGCCCTGTAAGCAAATATCCTTTCAGCATCGATGATGTGCTGCAGCAGTTCTTTGATGGTCCACTTGCCCTCGGCATAACGATAATTTCTTTTATCCTTAGGTATTTTTTTGAGGAACTGCAGAAAGGATCCGGTTTGTTTGCGCAAGACCTTCATCAGGTCATTTCCTTTTGCCTGGTTGATATAGTTATGATAAAAGTCAGGCACTCTTGTTAGGTCTGGGCGTGGCATAAGTCAGTTTGTAGTTTATAGTTTGCAGTTTATGGTTGGCAACTGAAAGGTCGGGTTTTTTTTAATCTGTTGATCACATTAAAATTAAAAACCCCGGCAAAGGCCAGGGTCTGTTGAAATATAGTTGCTGATTATTTATCCATTCACTTTCGGCTTCACGGTAGATTTAGTAGGTTTTACCGGAGCTATTTTTCTTTCACCTTTTATGGTAGAAGCCAATTTAATGGCCTCGTAAGCATTTACCAGTCCGCCGGATTTGCTGATCCCGGATAAAGAAACCATGTCTCCGCTTCCCGGGTTTTTTACTTTATCAGTAAGCTTTACTGATGATTTTTCAATCACCATTTTTACCTGTCTTGCACTCAGCGCCGGATAGTATTCCAGCAGAAATGCCGCCAGGCCAGCTACAACAGGAGAGGCCATACTGGTTCCAGCCAGGCTTTGATATGCATTGCCACCCGGAACCGATGAATAAATTTTTACTCCCGGAGCAAATACATCCACTTCTGTTTTGCCAAAATTTGAAAAGTTAGCAGTAAGTCCGTTCCCATTTGCATCATTTTTGGGTCCGCTGGCGCCAACCGTGATCCAGTTGTTGGGTCTTTTATCGTCAAGAAAGAGCGGAGTGGGATAATTGAACGTGGTGTCAATGTTCTTTGCATCATTACCGGCAGCATGCACCATCAATACGCCCTTGCTTTCTGCATACCGGACCGCATCATCCACCCATTTCTTTTCGGGGGAATAACCTTTTCCGAAACTCATATTGATAACCTGTGCGCCATTATCCACTGCATAGCGGATAGCCAGTGCAATATCTTTGTCATGTTCATCACCATCGGGCACGGCACGGATCATCATGATCTTCACATTATCCGCAATTCCATCCATCCCCAAACCATTTTTTCTGGATGCACCGATAATACCGGAAACATGAGTGCCATGCATGGCCGATTTATTGCTGGCCATTACATCAGGATTACCGTAGAATTTGTCATTGAAATCGCTGTAATTATCTTTTACAATATCTCCCCTGTACTCTTCAGGTGGGGTGTTGGCGGCTTCTGCTTTCTTTTCTTCACCGTTTACATAGTCGCCGAAGCCTTCGAGGAATTCCTGGTTAGTAGTTTCCAGGGCATCATTGCCCGACATCAATCCATATAAAGTGGTTTTTGCTTTTTTGGCATCGGCTTCCACAGGTTGAAAATCACCCAATTCTTTGCCCGTATATTTTTCTTTGCCCATTGCCTTACGGAGTATGCTATCGCTTTTTAAACAATTGGTAAAAGCTTTTTTCAAAAAGATAATTTCAAGGCTGCTGGTTTTTGACTCCCCGCCTGCCACCTCTTCTTCAGCTCTTTTCCAGGCATTGTAGTCAAATGCTTCCTGCGGACTAAGTTTACTAACATCAATTTCCTTATCACTCCATCTGGATTTTTGACTATGATAAACCCTTGCGGCCTCATAAGAATCCTGTTCTACATTTTTACCGTCACGGCCACCTAGAAAGTTCCATCCGTAAATATCATCCACGTAACCATTTTTGTCATCGTCAATTCCATTACCCGGGATTTCATTGGGGTTATGCCATAAAATATTTTTCAGGTCTTCGTGGGTCGTGTCAACGCCTGAATCAATAACGGCAACAATGACAGTTTTACTTTTTAGTTTTTTTATTTTGACAAAATCGTATGCTTTGTCAACGCTGATGCCATAATAACCGGATGCAGTTTTATCAAGCATGTGCCAGCCTTTGGGTACTTCGTCCTTCTGGGCAAAGAGTGAAACAGATATAAACCCGCTGATGGCGAGCAATAAGGTACGTTTCATGATACTATTCATTTGTTTTATTTTATACTACAAAATTGGTGAAGGTGTAAAAATAGTGATTACCATTCATACATTTTACATAAAATGAGGTCTCTAAAACAAGGGCTTTTAAGATTTTTTTGACGGGTGGTAGTTACTATTTGTTGCTTCCCCGGATCTTAGGTACTGATTTTGTGTTTTTATTATACTTCAAATTTAATTCCCTGTGCCAACGGGAGTGAATGGCTATAATTGATGGTATTTGTTTGACGACGCATATAAGCTTTCCAGGCATCGCTGCCACTTTCCCGGCCGCCGCCGGTTTCTTTTTCACCGCCAAAGGCTCCGCCAATTTCAGCTCCGCTTGTTCCGATATTTACATTGGCAATACCGCAATCACTTCCGGCATGGGAGAGAAATTGTTCTGCTTCCCGCAGGTTCAATGTCATGATGGAGGATGATAATCCCTGCGGCACTTCATTCTGAATAGCAATGGCCTCATCCATCGTCCTGTACTTTAACAAATACAGGATAGGAGCGAAGGTCTCCTGCTGCACTATCCTGAATCCCGGTTTGGCTTCAGCAATACAGGGTTTTACATAGCAGCCACTTTCGTATCCTTCACCGGTTAAAACAGCTCCGTCAACAATAAAATTTCCTCCTTCGGCTTTGCATTTTTCAATGGCATCCCGGTAAATTTTCACGGCTTCCTTATCAATCAATGGTCCCACATGATTTTTTTCATCAAGCGGGTCACCGATGCGAAGTTGTTTGTAAGCAGCAACTAATTTGTCTTTTACTGTAGTATAAATGTCTTCATGGATTATCAACCTTCTTGTACTGGTACATCTTTGCCCGGCCGTACCCACTGCGCCAAATAAAGAACCCAGCAATGCAATATCAAGATCAGCATCTTTGGAAATGATGATGGCATTATTGCCGCCTAATTCTAATAATGACCTTCCAAGCCTGGAAGCAACAGTTGCACCAATAGTTTTACCCATCCCTGTGGAACCGGTTGCAGATACTAACGGAATTCTTGTATCGGCTGCTATCCATCCGCCCACTTCACGGCTACTGACAATTAACCCGGAAACACCTTCGGGAACATTATTTTTTGAAAATACGTCTGCAATGATATGCTGACAGGCAACTCCACACAGCGGTGTTTTTGACGAAGGTTTCCATACACATACATCGCCACAAACCCATGCCAGCATGACGTTCCAGCTCCATACGGCTACTGGAAAATTGAAGGAAGAAATAATTCCGACAATTCCCAGGGGATGATATTGCTCATACATCCTGTGACCGGGACGTTCACTGTGCATCGTCAATCCATGCAATTGTCTTGAAAGGCCAACAGCAAAATCACAGATATCGATCATTTCCTGCACTTCGCCGTAGCCTTCCTGCAAACTCTTTCCCATTTCATAAGAAACCAATTTGCCGAGTGGTTCTTTATAATGACGTAATGCCTCGGCAACCTGCCGGACTATCTCACCTCTTTTTGGGGCAGGTATAAGTCGCCAAATCTTAAAAGCTTCTTCTGCCTTTTTTATTACAGCCTCATAGCTTGCTTTATCAGCAGCTGTTACTGAAGCAATTTTTTTACCATCAACTGGGGAAAAGGAGTCAATGGTGTCTCCGGTTGATTTTATCCATTGAGTGCCGGTGCTTACGCCTTTATTAATTGATTCTATTCTGAGAGTTTTCAGAAAATCCATATTGCATTTATTGAGGCTGCAAAGGTAAAGAAGAGATAAAAGATAACAGTTAAAAGTTAAAAGCAGGTAGTGGTACAGTTTGAAATTTCAAAATTCCCCTATTCTACCAAACTCCATTTTGGTTTTTTTATAACTTTCCTGGTACCATAATCATGTTGGCCAATCGCAGTAATTTCTGTATTAGTTTTTTTCTTTTCATGGTACTCTTTTATGAACAGCTTTCCGGTTACTTTAACTCTTTTTCCTAGATATTCATCATCCCAATAATAAATGCCATCCAAGTAATAAAGAAGACTATCATCTGTTCGCACAACGGCGTCGTTCTTAATTACTATAGCTGTACCAATAACGGTTATCCGACGTTCATTTGGGTTATTGTTACATTTATTCAAGTCAACAGAAAAAAAGGGCAACAATGTTAATATCAGACCTATTTTTATTAACATAATTAAAATTTAATTTAAAGGTTAAGCCGAGGTGATTTGCTTACGGTCTGCATAAACTATTATCTATTAGTTATTAACTATTAACTAAAGTCAGTATTGTTCAGCTTCATTCGGAAAGTCTTTCGCTTTTACATCTTTGATATACTGCTGCACGGCTTTGGTGGCCTGTTCATGAATATCCAGGTATTGACGGAGAAAACGGGGTTTGAATTCTGTGTTGATGCCAAGCATATCATGCATGACCAGCACCTGCCCGTCGCAATGTCCGCCTGCTCCGATACCAATCGTGGGAATGGAAATACTCTCCGAAACTTCTTTGGCAAGGGCTGCCGGAATTTTTTCCAGTACAATCGCAAAGCATCCTGCTTCTTCCAGCAACTTTGCATCCTTACGTAGTTTATTGGCCTCATCTACTTCTTTGGCCCTGACGGTATAAGTGCCGAATTTGTAAATGGATTGAGGAGTTAGTCCTAAATGCCCCATCACCGGTATGCCGGCTGATACAATTCTCCTGATGGCATCCAGCACTTCTTCGCCGCCTTCCATTTTTACAGAATGTCCTCCTGTTTCTTTCATGATGCGGATGGCAGAGGCAAGAGCAATATCAGAATTGGACTGGTAAGATCCGAAAGGCATATCAACAACCACCAGGCAGCGGTCAATACCACGAATAACTGATTGGGCATGATAGATCATTTGATCCATTGTGATCGGCAACGTGGTTTCATGCCCGGCCATAACATTGGATGCTGAGTCCCCAACGAGAATTACATCAATGCCGGCCCCATCAATAATTTTGGCAAAAGAAAAATCATAAGCGGTCAGCATCGTGATTTTCTCACCGGATGCTTTCATTTTTTGCAAGGTGTTGGTGGTGACTTTTTTAATTTCTTTATTGACAGACATAGAACGGGAATTGACAGGATTTTAAATGATTTTGATGAAAAGATAATTCTATTTCTGTTTAATCTTTTATAATCAGGTAATTCTTAGTTCTAAACTTCCACTTCTTTCAGTTTCACCTCCTCATACAGGGTATGTATCAAACCATCAGCCAGACCAATTTTAGGAACAAAAATTTCCTGTGCATCGGCCCAGCGCATAATATTGATATAAATAAGCAGCGCAGGAACAATCACATCTGCCCGGTCTTCCCGAAGTTTATACAGGCTGATGCGTTGCGAAAGGGACATACTGCTGAATTCTTTATAATAATCCCGCAACAAATCAAGATTCAGCGGTTTCCCTTCCTTTCTTTTAGAAATTGAAAATATTTTATTGATATTTCCACCCGAACCAATGGCTGTTACATGGTGATAGCCTTTTGTTTTTTTAGCAATGAACTCCTTCATTTCATCCCAGGCAGCTTCATTGACCTGGTTCTTTAATAGGCGGATCGTGCCGATATTAAATGATTCTTTAAATACCAGTTTGCCATCACTGAAGAATGTAAGTTCTGTGCTGCCCCCGCCAACATCAATATACAGATAAGATTCCTCGGTTGTCATATTTTCGGCAATATGGTTCTCATAAATCAATGACGCTTCTTCCTGTCCGCTGATGATGTGGATCTGGATCCCCGTTTCTGTTTTTACTTTTTTAATGATCTCAGTGGCATTCGCTGCATCCCGCATGGCAGAAGTGGCACAGGCTTTCAGGTGCTTCACCTCATATACATCCAGCAATAATTTGTAAGCCTTAATGGTCTTGATGATCTTTTCAACTTTGGCAGCAGATATTTCTCCCTTATCAAATACATCAAAACCCAAACGAAGTGGTACACGGACCAAAACGACTTTGATAAAGTCGGAAATACCCTGCGGTCCGGAAATTACATCTGAAATCAATAATCTTGCTGCGTTGCTTCCGATGTCAATGGCTGACAGTCTCACGGTTTATCTGTGTTTTTTTGTACAGGTAGTTATAGGTTTCTACCTGTGATCGGATTTTCTTTTTTGTTGTCCGGACATACTCATTGCTGAGTTCATTATCCAGCCATCTTGCTTTCACATTATCCTGCAACTGGATGTCCAATATATCTTTTAACTCCTGTTTTAACTCTTCATGCCAGATGGGACAGGTAGCTTCTACCCGATGTTCCATGTTTCTCAGCATCCAGTCGGCCGAAGATATATAAACTTTCTCTTTGCCCCTGTTATGAAATACCCACACCCTTGCATGTTCCAGGTATTCGTCCACGATGCTGACGGCCCGGATGGGTTTTTCAAATTTTTTATGTTCTGACAACATGCAGAAAACCCCCCGGATGATCAATTTAAGTTGTACACCGGCCCGGGCAGCTTCATACAGTTTCTGGATCATGTCTTCATCCGAAAGCGAATTCATTTTTAAAGTTATGGCTGCCGGTTTTTTCTTTTTGGCCTGTTTGATTTCTTCCTCAACCAGTTTCAACATTTCTTTTTTTGCAATGGAAGGACTGGGGATGATCACCTTGCAGTCTTTGAGGAAATTAATACCTGATTTGGGTTGCTCCAGGTAGTTGAACATCCTGTTCACATCAGTCATAATTTTCTGGTTGGAAGTTAGCAGGCAATGATCTCCATACACTTTCGCCGTTTTCTCATTCAGGTTACCGGTACTTACAAAACCATAAAGGATGATGTTATTATCTTTTGTTTTTTTCCGGATGACACAAATTTTTGAATGCACTTTCATATCCTGAATTTCTATCAGCACTTTGGCGCCCTCTTCTTCCAGCCTGTTTTTCCATTCAATGTTGGCCTCTTCTTCAAACCGGGCCCGCAGTTCCAGCATCACGACCACTTCTTTTCCATTCCGTACCGCATTGATCAATGCATTGACGATTTTTGATTGCGGCGCTAACCGGTAGCAGGTAATTTTAATAGAGGTAACATCAGGATCAAATGCTGCTTCACGGATCAGGTCTATTAAAGGCAGGAATGAATGATAAGGAAAATGAAGCATTACGTCTTTTTCCAGGATGACATCTGTTACTCTCCGTACAGTGAGTAATGGATGGTCAAATGGTTTTTTGCGATGTCTTTTTTCTTTAAACACCTGTTCCGGGAAATCCATAAAATGCCGGAAATTATGGATACGTCCGCCGGGTATCAGGTTATCTCTTTTGGAAAGGTTGAGTCTTCGTATCAGGTATTCCAGCAGACCCGGATCCATTTCACGGTCATACACAAAACGAACTGGTTTTCCTTTGCGCCGGTTCTTGATCCCCTTTTCAATTTTCTGGATGATGCTGGTGGAAACGTCTTCATCAATGTCAATCTCTGCATCCCGGGTCACTTTAAAAATATGAGATTGATACTGGTCATACCCAAAATAAGAGAAGATGTCTGGTAAATTGAAACGTATCACATCTTCCAGCAGGATGATATGGCTTTCTTCGGGTTTGGAAGGCAGGATGGTAAATCTTCCGAGTGCCCGGCTTGGCACTTCGATGAGGGCATATTTTTTTTTCAGGGCACTTTCTTTTTTCCACATCACTACTGCCAGGTAGATGGATTTGTCACGTAATGCGGGAAATTCGGGAATGTTTTCAATCATTAAAGGGATCACATCTGAACTCACTTCTTCTTCAAAATAATCACGGACAAAATTTTGCTGTTCATGGTTCAGGTCTTTTTCAGTTCGTAAGAATATTTTTTGTTCGTTCAGTTGTTGCAACACCTCTTCCCATATCCGGTTGAATTCACCCTGTTGGTTCAGCACGGTCATTTGTATTTCATCAATGATCTGTTGCGGATTATTTTCCAGGTGCATATTGGCTTTGTTGCCAAATTGTATCATCCGCTTCAGGGTAGCTACCCGAACCCGGAAGAATTCATCCATATTGTTGGAAAAAATTCCAAGGAAACGGATGCGCTCCCTGAGCGGTACCGTGCTGTCTGCTGCTTCCTGTAATACTCTTGCATTAAAAGAAAGCCAGCTGATGTCCCGTGCAATTGTTTTTCGCTTGTCGTGGTGGGCCATTTGTTTTACAATTCAGGAATAAGATATAAAATTATATGAACAGGAGAAAACCTGATTATTAAGTTTTCTGAAAGGGCTTCAGGTTTTATTAAACTGCACTATAATCGCGGTGGTAGAAAAACCTTCCAGGACCGGGTTAATGACCACCCGGCCACCGTTAACAATAACTTCTTTAGCTCCGGCAACCTGCTCAACTGTATAATCACCACCCTTTACAAGCACATCCGGCATAATAGCTTTGATCAGCTCAAGCGGTGTCTCTTCTTCAAATATCACAACAGCATCGATCATTAATAAGGAAGCAAGCAGCAATGCTCTTGAATCCTGGTTGTTGATGGGTCTTGTTTCACCCTTCAGTTTTTTTACTGATGCATCGGAATTCAATCCCACAATCAGGTAATCAGCTTCTTTAGCAGCCTCTGAAAGAGAATAAATATGTCCCTGGTGCAGGATATCAAAGACCCCGTTTGTAAATGCGATCTTCTTGCTCATTAGGCGCAACTGAGCCACTTTCTGTACAATTTGCACAGGAGTAAAAATTTTTTCTGGTATGCAGTCAGCTCTTTTCAAAATGTTTTTGTTTATTATAATACGGCATGGCCACAAAACTAATCAAACCGCCGATGAGAATAACAGCGGTTTGGGCCAGCCATAATATCCAGCCAAATGCCAGGGCAATGCCCTCATTGAGGCCATACAGTATCATAGTTTGCTGCAGCAGGTAGGCATAGGCTCCGATACCGCCTGGAGTGGCGATCATGCCAATACTGCCGGCAGATAAAACAGTAAAAGCTTCCCTGATGCCGTAGGCATGTGTTTCCTGCAAGGCCATAAACCCGAGATAACCTCCGGAAAGGTATAAGGTCCAAAGGATAATGGTGAATACAATAAACTGTTTCCTCTTTTTCAGGTGTTTAATGGCGCTGATCCCCTGCCAGATGCGTTGCCCGATTCTTTTGAACAATGCACCCAGGTCCTTAAAATTCTTTTTCTTTTTGATCATCCAAATGACAATGACAATGACGATAATGGCAACTACGATCAGTAGTACCAGTGATGACGAAATTGTTTTATGAGCCGGATCTTTTTTGGGATTGAAAATTGCCTCGGTCAGCTGGGAATAAATGTCCGGTTGAATAACCAGGGTGATACCAAATATGATCAGCAGGGTGATGGCATCAATGATGCGTTCCAGGATGATAGTCCCGATCAGTTTGTCAGCCGGAATTTTTTCATACCGGGCCAGCATGGTGCATTTTACCACTTCGCCGAGACGTGGCACCGCCTGGTTGGTAAGGTACCCGATCAAAACAGCAAACAAGGCATTGATCTTTGAAGGCTTGTACCCCAGTGATTGTATCAGCAGTCGCCAGCGCAATGCCCGGATGAAATGACTTAAAAAAAGGATAGCAAATACAGGGATGATGAGCCAGTATCTCGCTGTTTTCAGCGCTGCTCTTATTTGTGATCTGTTGTCAGCTGTCAGGTCTTTTATGGACCACCATGCCAAAAAAATACCCAATCCCAGGAAAAAACCGTACTGAAGTATAGTGCGCAGGTGTTTATTCATCAATACCGAAAATAGAGAAAAGAGGCAGAGATATCAAATGAGTGATATCAGTCAATGAGGTCATATTAGTCATAGAAGTCAAAGAGGTTATTTTCAACTCTCCGGAAATCATTTGACCCATTGACTTATATGACATATTTGACCTTCCTTAATTCAGCAGCATATTATCAATCAACCTGACTTCATTCATAAATGCCGCTACCAGGGCAACATTTTTTTGTTTACCATCCCAAACACTGACAGGACTAAGGTTGCTGGTATCAGCTATTTCCACATAGTCAACTTTAAAACCGGCATCTTCAAGCAATGATTGTGCTTTCTTTTTTAATTCAGCCGGGTTTTCATCCCCTGCATTTTCTTTTATCATGTTCAGGCTACGATAAATAGCAGCAGCATTCTTTCTTTCCATTTCATTCAGGCGCATGTTGCGGCTGCTCATGGCAAGACCGTCAGTCTCACGAAGAGTGGGGCAGATTATTATTTCAGTTTTATTCTTCAGGCCGATCAGCTCAACCAGCCTGCTGATGACCATGCATTGCTGGTAATCTTTCTGACCGAGATATAAATGAACCGGGTTTACAATTTCCAATAACCGATGCACCACCATGCATACACCCTGGAAGTGCCGGGGACGGTATTTTCCTTCCAATACTGTTTCAAGGAAACCAAGATCGTAATGCATTTTTGGAGTAAGACCATCCGGGTACATTTCTTTTACGGTTGGCAGGAACAAAACATCGCAACCGGTATTTTCCAGCAGGTAAATATCTTTTTCTAAAGTAACCGGGTATTTTTTAAAATCCTTTGGATCATTGAACTGGGTGGGATTTACAAATATGCTTGAGATTGTAATGTCATTCTTTTTTTTTGATGCATCAACCAGTGAAATATGACCCTCATGCAATGCACCCATTGTGGGCACAAAACCGATAAGATCATCTTTTTTCCGCTGAGCATCAACCCATTTGCGCAGGTCAGTTGCTTTTTTAAATAAAATCATTTTAATAACCGGTTAATGCAGATGTTCTTTGAAAACTCCGTAATTCAACGTAAAATAGCTACCTTTGCCACCCTTTACAAAAAGGATGTAATTTAAACGGGAAGCCCATGTCAGCAAAGAAAAGAATTTTATTTATCGCCCATGAAATGTCGCCCTACCTGGAGCTGACAGAGTTTTCTGAGATTGCGAATAAACTGGCCATCAAAGCTAATGACAATAATTTTGAAGTCCGCTGCATCATGCCCCGTTTCGGCACCATTAATGAACGCAGGCACCGTCTTCATGAAGTAGTAAGGCTGTCGGGTATCAACGTTTCGGTGGATAATGAAGATATGCCCCTGCAGATAAAAGTGGCTTCCCTGCCCAGCGCCAGGCTGCAGGTTTATTTCCTGGATAATGAGGACCTATTCAGGCGCAAGTTTGTTTTTCATGATGAAAATGAAAAATGGTATGACGACAACGGTCTTCGCACTGTTTTTTACTGCAAGGGAGCATTGGAAACGGTCAAGAAATTTGGCTGGCCCCCTGACATTATTCATTGCAGTGGCTGGATGACGGGATTAATACCGGCTTACCTGAAAACGGTATACAAAAAGGAACCGGTGTTTGCCCATAGCAAAATAGTGTACACGATCGGTCAGAATACATTCAAAGAAAAACTGGGCAGTGATTTCATAAAGAAAGCGCTTATTCATGCATCGTTAAAAGAGAAAGACCTGGAAATATATAAAGAAGCCAGTAACACCGCGATGTTCCGGGGCGGCGCCAGCTTTGCGGATGCCATTACATTTGGCGCTGAGAAAATTGAGAAGAAATTAGTGGATGAATTTTCAAAAGTGAGAGGAAAGAAAACATTGCCTTATAACCCTGAGGGAGATTTAACAGACTATTTACAACTCTATGGCGACCTTGCGGGCAAATAAAAAGATAAAACCGACTCTAAATCTACTTTGTGAAGAACAGTAATTCCGCCTTATTTTTTTCGGCAATCATTATTTCAGTTGCTTTTTTATTTTCTGCCTGCAAAAAACTAAATGAATCAACAGAATTGGGCGGGGGACTGATACCGCCGATAGATAATATCAGCACATTTGAAACTTACCTGGATGTGGTGACTGATAACAAGCTATTCCAGGATACAACAAAGGTTTATTTCAATGACAACCTTGCGGTAGGGCATATTGGCAACGACCCGGAATTCGGAACGACCCATGCGGATGCCTATTTTAACGTCAGCTCCTCCTTTTACCCTTTTTACCCTTTTTTCAACAAAGACTCGGTTGTTATCGATTCGGTCATTCTTTCTTTATCCTACAATTCTTTTTATGGTGATACCAATTCATTTCAAACAATCCGGGTTTTCGAAATAGATCAAAATGCCGGGTTTAATGACACTTCGCTTTTTAAATATGACCAGGCAGATTTCCAGCTTACCGGGGGTCAACTGGGATCCAAAACTTTCCAGATAAAGAACTTAAAAGACTCAATCCTTCACATCCGGAAAAAAGACACTACCAAATTGGCGAATGTTATCCGGATCCCATTGCCCAATCAACTGGGAACAAGGTTAGTCGGATATGATACCACCAATTCTCCAAACGGGGGATTCAGGAACGATTCTATTTTTAAAACCTTATTCAGGGGATTTGCTATAAAAGCAGACAACAGCGGTAATGCCCTGACTTATTTTTCGCCTTCTGACGTAAACAGAACAAAACTCATCGTCTATTTCCAGGTAACAAAGAATGGCATCAAGGATACTACCTTCGCAGAATTTAATCACCAGACTCTCGGACAGGCAAATATTGTAAAAAGACAGGCCGCAAACGGGTGGGCATCGTACCTGTCAAATGGCTTGCCCAATGATGATAAGGTTTATTTACAAAGTATACCCGGGTCTTATGCATCTTTAAAAATACCTGCGCTGGATACTTTTAAAAATGCTGTCATACACAGGGCAGAACTGGTTGTAAATCCTTTGCGTTCGACCCAGGATGGAATTTTTATCCAGCCTTCGGGTTTGTTCCTGGATAGGATCAATAACAGCGCCGACACCGTATTTACATTTGATGTTGATATGGATGTGCAGGCATCCGGTTCTGATTTTACTTATAATTATATTTCGTTTGGCGGGGGTTTAAAATCTGATAGTACATACCGGTTTAATATTTCAAAACATGTCCAGGATATTATTACCCTGAAAAAGCCTAATCAGACATTAAGGTTGTATGCACCGGTCAGGGCCTTTATTTTTTCAACCCGCTTTAACAGGTTAAGCCAGATGTATATCTCCAATCAGCCCGCATATGGAAGGGTTGTTCTTGGAGGAGGAAACTATGCGATCAACAGTAAACGGATAAGGCTACGGGTAATTTATTCCAAACTATAGCATTGATCAATACCCATACTTATCAAGATATGTTTACAAGTCTGCCGTCTGATCAAGGTGGACTTTTTTCATTGTAACTACACCCTTATCTTTGCCGCCTAAATTTTAATTCATGCCGTATTTATTTACATCGGAGTCTGTAAGTGAAGGACATCCTGATAAAGTGGCCGATCAGATCTCTGATGCGCTCATTGATAACTTTCTTGCTTTTGATCCGCAATCCAAAGTGGCCTGCGAAACATTAGTAACTACCGGCCAGGTGGTATTGGCGGGTGAGGTAAAATCAAAAGCTTACCTGGACGTACAGGAAATAGCCCGTGCAGTCATCCGCAAGATCGGGTACACAAAAAGTGAATACATGTTTGAAGCAAGCAGCTGTGGTGTATTATCAGCCATTCATGAACAGTCTTCAGATATCAACCAGGGAGTAGAACGTAAGGCAAAGGAAGAACAGGGCGCCGGCGACCAGGGAATGATGTTTGGGTATGCTACTAATGAAACAGAGCATTATATGCCTTTGGCATTAGACCTTGCACATAATCTCTTAATAGAATTAGCAGCTATACGCAGAGAGAAGAATTCAAAAATGCCTTACCTGCGCCCAGATGCCAAAAGCCAGGTAACATTGGAGTACAATGATAAAAACCAGCCTGTACGTATTGATGCCATTGTAATTTCAACACAGCATGATGATTTTGACAGCGAAGCAAAAATGCTGGCTAAGATCAAAAGCGATGTTATTAATGTTCTTATTCCAAGAATAAAAGCCAGGTATAAAAAATATGCAAAGCTGTTCAACAATGATATCAAATACCATGTTAATCCTACGGGTAAGTTTGTTATCGGCGGCCCGCATGGGGATACGGGATTAACAGGCCGTAAAATTATTGTTGACACCTACGGTGGTAAGGGTGCACATGGCGGCGGTGCGTTCAGTGGTAAAGACCCTTCCAAGGTGGACCGAAGCGCTGCGTATGCAACAAGACATATAGCCAAAAACCTGGTAGCTGCCGGAGTAGCCAGTGAAGTACTGGTACAGGTTTCTTATGCTATTGGTGTAGCACAGCCAACCAGTATCAATGTAAAAACTTTTGGAACTGCCAAAGTAAAAATGAATGACGGGCAAATAGGTAAGATGGTGGAAAGCATTTTTGACATGCGTCCTTATTTTATTGAACAAAGACTTAAACTCCGTAATCCGATTTACAGCGAAACTGCCGCTTATGGACATATGGGCCGTAAACCTGAAGTGGTTGAAAAAACTTTTGTATCTCCAGATGGTAAGAAAGTGACTAAAAAAGTTGAGTTGTTTACCTGGGAGAAATTAGATTATGTGGGGAAAGTGAAGAAAGCCTTTGGGTTGTAATGCCCTTAAATCCCCTAAAGGGGGACTTTCGAAGACCCTGTTAGTTTGGAAAAGCTTGCAGGGTTTTTAGTTTATAATACATTTGACATGTGAAAAATTTCAGGCATCCGCAAAGACCGAAGAAAAACTCCCTGGTTATTGGCCGCCATGCAGTGATCG
>JBGPKR010000053.1:0-20551 GCA_041486045.1 Chitinophagaceae bacterium
TCATTCACCCCGTTTCATGATGATTGAACCGGGGTTTTTTATTTCCGGTTTCCTCTTTTTATTGAACTTAGCCCATAAATAACATCCCGGTCGTCATATTGTTGCTATAATTATTATATAAACTTCTACCTTCAACCCAAATTAAATGCTCCATGAGTATTGTTCTCTCTGTCAAAAATCTTTCAAAATCTTATGGGCATGTCCGGGCATTAAATGCTGTTTCATTTGATGTGCCGCAGGGATCTGTGTTTGGCATACTCGGTCCCAATGGCAGCGGCAAAACAACTTTACTGGGCATCGTAATGGATGTGTTGAGAGCTAATAAAGGTGAATTCCTTTGGTTTGGCCAACCGGGTGGCTCGCCTGCGCAACGTAAAAAGATTGGTTCTTTACTGGAAACACCGAACTTCTATAGTTATCTATCGGGAACAGATAATTTAAAAATTACCCAGGCCATCAGCGGAAGGGGAACAAAGAAAGAAATTGATGAAGTGCTGAAAAAAGTAAACCTCTACGACCGTCGCTGGAGTGCTTTTAAATCCTACAGCCTTGGTATGAAGCAACGGCTTGCTATAGGGGCTGCTTTGCTCGGCAACCCCAAAGTGCTGGTGCTGGATGAACCTACTAATGGTCTTGACCCTGTGGGGATTGCTGAAATAAGAAAACTGATTGTTGAACTGAGGGAAAAAGGCCATACCATCATCATGGCCAGCCACCTGTTGGATGAAGTGGAAAAAGTATGTACCCATGCCGCCATATTAAAAACAGGCCATGTGGTCACTTCCGGTAATGTGGAAGAAATAATGATGGATGAAGATGTAGTAGAATTAAGCGCTGCTGACATTAATATATTAACTGCTGTGTTGAGGCAATTGGGAAAGGAAATTGTTATTGATGAGAAAACAAATACTGTACAGATCGTTTTCCCGAAAGGAACGGCAAAGATGGATGAGATAAACCGGCATTGTTTTAATAACGGAGTTGTGCTGACACAATTGGTATTAAGAAAGAAGCGGCTCGAAGCCAGGTTCTTCGAATTAACCAACAACTAACTATTCAACAGGGTCTCCGGAAGTCTCCCCTTTAGGAGAGATTTAGAGGGGCATCAAATTACAGAATATGACCTCACTGATACGTACAGAATGGCTGAAGATGAAGAAGTATAATGCCTTTTGGTGGATCATGGGCATTACAGCCCTCTCCTATCCCGGCATCAATTATATTTTTTACATGATCTATGATAACCTGGTCAATAAACCATCGCAGGCTGGCCAGGTGGCAAAAATGCTAATTGGTAATCCGTTCACTTTCCCTGAAGTGTGGCATACGGTTGCTTATGCCTCTTCCGTTTTTGTGTTCATCCCCGCGGTCGTCATCATTATGTTCATCACGAATGAATATACTTTCAAAACCCACCGCCAGAATATTATTGATGGCTGGAGCCGCAGCCAGTTTATCAGCAGCAAGCTGATCGATGTATTGCTCGTTTCACTCATGATCACCGCCTTATTCTTCGCCGTAGCAATGGTTACTGGTTTTGCCAACCAGGAAAGATTGATCAGGGACACCTGGGGTATGTCTTATTATATAGGGTTATTTGCCCTGCAAACCTTTGCCCAGTTATCTATTGCCTTCCTGATTGGCTTCCTGATACGGAAGGCTTTTATCGCTATGGGCATATTTATTTTTTACTACATCATTTTTGAGCCGATAATCGTAGGGTTGTTACGGTTAAAAGCCCATGATATTGGCCGCTATATGCCGCTGGAAATTTCTGACAGGATAATTCCGGTGCCTGCTTTTATTGGAAAAATCGATAAAGAAGCTTATGATAAATCATTGGCAGCTATTCAGCAACATGTTATACTCACGGTTATTTTAACAGCAATTATCTGGCTTATATGTTACAGGATCAACAGCCGGAGGGATTTAAAATAATTCTTATTGTAATACCGCTGAAAATAAAAGCCGGTTCAGGGAGAACCGGCTTTTTGATGAACCACCGAACCCGCTACTGCTATATATACTGAACAACGCCTTACGGAAGTACTCCTGTTACCGTAACATCCACTTTCAGCGTTGCATTAACATTCACTTTTAACCCCAGCAGATCCAGGCCACCAGCCCCCACAGCGATCAAGGTTCCTTTTAATTCAAATTCGCCATCTGCATTCGTGTCCTTATAACTGGCAAAGTATATTTCGTAATCAGCGCTTTCTAAAAAATGTAGCTGGTAAGAACCTGTTCCGCTTACAACCGCGCTGCTAACAGCATTTTTAAATTCAATACTGCTGGCGCCCTGGCCTTGCATTTCAACTGATCTGTTGAAGGTTCCTTTTTTGTAAACATAGGCAACTACTTTCCCTGACCCGGAAACAGCATCTGTTACCGTCCCTGAAATAGTGCCGCTGTTGTTTTCAGCAACAATTCTCACCGAGCTTTCTAACTCAGCAGCCGTTGCAAAGTCAAAATGATCGGATGGGCCGCCGGATTGATGTATGATCATTTTACGCAGATCAAAATCTGCAACGATAGAATTGCTGGCACCCCCCTGTAATGTAAAACTCCTGTTGATGGTAATACTATTAGCGGTGCTTTGCAATTTATGCTTTACAGCACCCGCAACTACATAACACCCGGGAGCGACACCATTGGCATCCATATCAAAATCCAGGACGAATGTAATACTGCTATACGTTCTGCCTTCGAGGTTAAAATTACCAAGAGTTTGAGTGGCCCCGTTTTGATAAGCAGTAAGATCGATTGTGGTTTTGGTAAATCCCTCTACACTCTGTCCATCCAGTTTGATATCGGTAATAGTAACAAAGGCGCCTGTCACAGAAGCATCATCGATGGCACCATCAGTCACTTTAATAGCCGTGGTGGCTGTACCAGAGCCACCAGAACTTTCTTTCTGGCATGATAGAAGAGAAAATGCAGCGATAAAAAAAGTTATCATAATAGCCGGAAGGCTATTTCGCAGGTTTCTTGTTTCCATACTAACTGTTTGAATGATTAAAACTGGTTTGCAAACCCGAAACTTTCAAAAAGTATGCCAACAGGGAATGTTTTCTATTCTTTAAATTCTTGTAACAGAATTATGACAATGATAATCAATAACATTATTATCGAAATTGTGCAAAACTTTTAGAAGCGGAATTTTATTTTTCGCTGCTGTGTGAGTAAGTAAAGGGCTTTTTGGCTGCTATTCTAATTTTTTATTCTCGTTGGTGTATCCTTGCCGTTGATCAATGATCTGCAGCTTTTTGCAATAGCCTGAATAATTCTTGTCATATTTTCAATATCAATTCTTTTTACATCATCACAGGTTTTATGATAACAGGGTTCATTATCATCGCTGCACATGATCGAATGTGCCGGTATCCCTTCTGCGGCAAAAGGATAGTTATCAGATCGCTGAAATAATAGTTTTGGATCGCTGCCCTGGTCAATTACTTTTATTTTTTCACCTTTCAGGTTTCTTCTGAGAATTTTAGCCAGATCCGATAAATAAGAACCTGTTACAAAAAAAGCGTTTTTCCCGGTGGCATTTGTCATACCAATCATCTCAATATTGATAACAGCTTTAATATGGTCCGGCTTTACCATATTAATAAAAGATTTAGAACCGTATAAACCCAGTTCTTCTCCCGCAAACAGGCAAAATACCAGGGTTCGTTCATTATTATTCCTTAAGGCAAAATATTTCGCCAATGCCAGTACTGCTGTTGTGCCAGAAGCATCATCATTTGCTCCATTATATATTCCCTCCACTTCACCAAAAATACCGTGATCGACATGATCATAATGGGCTGAAAAAATGATTACTTCTTCTGGAAGGCTGTGACCAGGTATCATACCTACTATATTATATAATTCTGAACTCAGCAGTTTTTTATTGCCTGAGAACTTTATTTCTTTAGGCTCATCTTTTGATGCCACAATTAATATATCTGAAGCAGGAACCCCTCCCGGCAGTGATACATTTTTAATGGCCTCCGTAAAACTCAGTCCTTCAGGCAGTGGAACCCAAATCAGCAGGTTGTCCTGATTATTTTTCCAGTTATTATATAACAATGAATTCGCAAGAGGGGGAACAGCCTGCAGAACCATAAAGTCAGGCAATTCTTTTTTTGAAACAATTAGTTGCTTCTGAATGAATATGAATAAGCTGTCGTCAATCTTTCTGCCATTCCAGTATAATTCACCCCCATCACTTTTCTTTTCCCAGGAAGTCCTGAATGGTATATAAAAATTAGTATTACCGGGAAATGGATCAAGCCCATAACTGGTAAATTCTTTACTTAAGAACTCCGCAGCTTCCAGCTGTTCTTTGCTGTAATTCACCCTGCCCTTCATTTTGTCAGAGGCGAGGTAAGTAACTGTTTTTCCAATTGATTCTTTATTGATTGAATCATTGATAGACTGGGAAAAAGTACTGACTGAAGCAGAAACACATAAGATAAAAAGAGGTAAATATTTTTTTGCAGTCATACGCCAAAAATAACAGACACTAAGCTCTGAATATTTTTTATCAATAAATGCTATGGTTTGTTAAAACCCTCTTTACCGGATACCCTTACGCTGTGCTCCATAACCTCTTCTCACATGGTTACCGCTCCCGGCACTCTGCGATTGAAAATTATGACGCCGTGGTTGAAAGGATAATTGTTGTTGCTGTCTTGGTGCCGGCGCCATCGCTATTGCAGAAACCAGGAAAGGATGTTCATGAATGACTGGAATTGTTTTACCGATCAGCTTTTGAATATCTCTTAATTCTTCTCTTTCCTCCATGCTGCAAAAAGAAATAGCGATACCTGTATTCCCTGCCCGGCCTGTACGACCAATCCGGTGCACATAGGTTTCAGGAATATTCGGCATTTCAAAATTGATAACATGGGTCAGGTCATCAATATCAATTCCTCTTGCGGCAATATCAGTAGCCACTAACACCCGCAGACCGCCATTCTTAAAATTTGCGAGTGCGTCCTGCCGGGCATTCTGTGATTTGTTGCCATGTATGGCAGCAGCCCTGATATTATGCCGTTGTAAAATTTTCACTACTTTATCAGCGCCATGTTTGGTACGGGTAAAAACCAGTGCAGTAACAATTGCTTTATCATGCAATAAATGCAGCAGCAATTCCGGCTTCTCCATTTTACCAACATGATAAAGGCTCTGCTCTGTTTTATCAACTGTAGTTGCAGGCGGCGTCACTTCTACTTTTACAGGATGGGTTAATAATACATTCGCCAGCTTTTGAATTTCCGGCGGCATGGTGGCCGAAAAGAAAAGTGTTTGTCTTTTTGCCGGCAGTTTGGCGATGATCTTTTTTACATCATGGATAAAACCCATGTCAAGCATACGGTCTGCTTCATCTAATACAAATATTTGCAGTTTGTCCAAACGGATATAACCTTGCGTCATCAGATCTAATAAGCGTCCAGGGGTGGCCACCAATACATCCACTCCTCTGCGCAGTGCATTGGTTTGATTCAATTGTGATACGCCGCCAAAAATAACAGTGTGCCGGATGCCGGTAAATTTTCCGTAAGCAGCAAAGCTTTCATCAATTTGTATCGCCAATTCTCTTGTAGGTGTTAATATTAATACTTTGATACCGGGCGCCATTGGTTTTTGTTCATGCAGTATCTGCAGGATAGGAATAGCGAAAGCGGCAGTTTTGCCGGTGCCTGTTTGAGCGCAGCCCAGCAGGTCCTTACGTTGCAGCACCAGCGGTATCGCCTGTTGCTGAATAGGTGTCGGAATAGTGTATCCTTCTGCGGCTACGGCCCTGAGGATAGGTTCAATAATTTCTAATTTTTTAAAAGCCATTTTATGGTTTTATGTTTAATTCGCAGATGATCTGCGGATGGGGCTGGCAAAGACGTTGTAGTTTCTGAATCAGCGAAAAATTTGTTCTGTTTTACCCGCCGAAGCTTTAGCGAAGGAGGGTTACCACCGGCTTACAACCTGCCGTGTCAGTTATGTGGAGTAGGGTGCAAAGATAGGCTTTTATTGCGAGACCTGCTAATTGCAGGTCGAAGCAATCTTTTTATCGAAGATGAATTATGTTCCGGGCTGCATTGCTACTATCAGCTTCGTTGCGTCGCACTCTTGTACGTTCTGTCCGCTCCTGAGCATTTGCGAAGTGAAGCAGCTAGTCATTTTCAATTTTTATTTAAAAAATCATCAATGTCTCTTAACTCAGCACATCTTTCATACTGTTCCTCATCTTGCCGTATTATTTTTAGTGCCTCTAATGAGGCCTCGTTGATCTCCCTTATCTTAAACCGCCATTTGGTGCCATGGAAACCACTTGAGTTTTCAAATCGGCTTAAATTAGCATTATAATCATTCAATTCACCAAACCCCACTAAATCTATTCTATAGTACTCATCTTCTAATTGTACAAGCCACTGATATTTTGGCTTACCAAATGAGTCGAGGAAAGCCCCACAATCGCTACAGTTAATAGCATGATGATGCCAATTAAAGCCCTCAGGAAGTTCAATAGAAATAAAATCTTCATCATTTCTAAGAACAAGTTTGTCTTCAATTAATATTTCATGAGATGGTCTAACTGAAAATATTTTTACCATAGATTAAAATTACTGAATATCACTTTATACACCATCGTGATGTTTCCTTTCACCAACGACACGAATTAAGAACT
Source organism: Chitinophagaceae bacterium (assembly GCA_041486045.1). GTDB lineage: Bacteria > Bacteroidota > Bacteroidia > Chitinophagales > Chitinophagaceae > JJ008. Next base: position 6,677 of record JBGPKR010000053.1, read on the forward strand.
ATCCCATCTGCAAAGGAAAGCTTATGTATGTCAAAAGTTCCACATCAAATCCAGCCATTGTCCTGTGTTCCAGCGGAACACCTCTTGGGTAAAATACAAATCCGTGGTGGTAGCAGCGTTCCATAGAAACGCCTTTGCCTTTACAATGAAACCGCATGATTGCATCCCGAAAACATTCGGGATTCCGATGGAACGTTAACGAAATTTCGATTTCATCTTTTTACCCATGAGATGTCTCCCGATTTAATCGGGACAAGCTCTACGGGACAAAATTGGGTATTCAACAAGTGTCCAGTAGAATTACCGAACGATGAAGTGAGTGACACAACAAACGATGATGGTAGTACTGCAGCTGGCAACATAAAATCCTTTACACAGTCGTGGGTGCCTGCCTGCTGGCAGAGAGCTTTGTTTGAGATGGAAATGAAGTAAACAGAACCAATTAAGGCATATTAGCATCTTTATGCAATTAATTGTAGCTTTAATAGCTCTCTTTTCATCAGCACCGATGAAAACAAAAGGATATATACTGACCATTTTGATCCTGCTGGTAACTTTTCAGCAGGGATACACACAAACAATTCCCCGTATTCAATGGCAAAAATGTATCGGTGGGACTGTAACCGATGAGACCCAGGATGCGGCGGCTACTACAGATGGTGGATATATAATGATTGGTAGTGTAATCTCAAACAACGGTGATGTTTCAGGCAACCACAGCATCTTTGGCGCTTATGATGTTTGGATCGTAAAGATCGATGCGACAGGAAATATTCAATGGCAAAAATGTTTTGGTGGCAGTTTAGATGATTATGGTGCTTGTGTAAAGCAAACGGCTGAAGGCGGTTATATTTTTGCAGCGAGTACAATTTCAAACGATCAGCAAATTCCATTCAATCATGGGTCATCTGATCTCTGGGTTGTTAAACTGGATGCATCAGGAAATATTCAATGGAGTAAAACTTTTGGCGGTAGCGGAGTGGATGTAAATGTTTTTACCGGCGGAGGGATCAACAACAGGGGTAAAATAGCTGACATTGAAGAAACGAATAATGGTTACATGATCGCTACCAGCACCAGGTCTACTAACGGTGATGTAACGGGGGTGCATGGTACTGCTGCAAATGATATCTGGTTACTAAAACTGGACCTGGCCGGGCTGCTTCAATGGCAAAAATGCCTGGGAGGCACAGGTGGGGAAGAAATAGTCGGTATTGAAGCTACCAATGACGGAAATTATATATTGGCTGGAAGGACCACTTCAACGAATGGGGATGTTACAGGTAATACTAATACTTCTGCAAGCCAAACCTGTTGGATCGTAAAACTTGATCCAAACGGGAATATACTTTGGGAAAAATGTATAGGCCTTACCAATACTAACATGAATATGTATGATATTCAAAAGACCGCAGATGGTGGTTTCATTTTAGGAGGATCTGCAGTTAAACAAATTATCATCGATGACATCAGGGATGCATGGATCGTAAAGCTCGATGCCAGTGGTAATGTTGCATGGGAAAAGATCATCGATGATGGTTTTGAAACAGAAATTCATTGTATCAATCAAACAGCTGACGGTGGCTATATCGTTACCGGTAAACATTCTCTCCAACCTTTCAATCCTGCCGATGCGGATGGCTGCATCTATAAAGGGCAATTTGATATATGGATAATTAAACTAAACGATGCCGGGGTAATGGAATGGCAGAGGAATTTTGGCGGATCAAAATGGGATTTTGCAGGCAGGGCCTTTCCTACAGCAGATGGTGGATACCTGCTTATAAATTCTGTACAGTCAATTGACGGTGATGTGGTAGGTAATCATGGCGTAAATGATGGATGGATCATAAAGCTGGGTTTCACCGGCGGCATTGCAGCATCCGTAACTATCAGCGCAGATACTGATCTTATTTGTTCTCCTAAAGAAGTAATGTTCAGGGCAACACCTGTGAATGGGGGTTCGGCTCCTATTTATAAATGGATATTGAATGGCAATGATCTTTTGATAACTCTTGCGGATACAGCGTTCATACAGATCACTAATTCAAGCGATGTAGTGACCTGCGAGATCAACAGTAACGGCTGTGTTGATATTCGTACCGCCGTATCGAATGGCGTTTCCATTATTGTCGATCCTTCACTGGGGCCTAAAAGTTTTCTCGGAAAGGATACTTCCCTTTGTATTCCTTTCCCGATTACACTAACAGCTCTCCGTTCATTTCCGAAATATCAATGGAGTAATAATTCAGTCTCTCCTTCTATCAGCGTTGCCACTCCCGGTCAATATTGGCTGCAGGTCACTGATTCGAATGGTTGCATTGGAAAGGATACCATTATTGTATCCGGCAAGACATGCCCGTCTGGATTTTATGTACCCGGCGCTTTTACTCCTAACAGAGACGGTAAGAACGATATCTTCAAACCAATTGTTATCGGCAAGCTTCTTCAATATCATTTCACCATCTACGGCCGCTGGGGCCAAATTATTTTTGACAGCAAGGATATCCAAAAAGGCTGGGACGGAACATTCAAAGGACTCCCGCAGGATTCAAATATTTTTATCTGGACCTGCACATACCAACTGGAGAATGAAAATGTGCATTCCGTAAAAGGGACATTTGCATTGGTGAGATAAACTTTCTGTTCTTTTGCCTGCATGCAAATCTAAAGGTGGTTGCTGTTTCTCTTCCATTTTTTTTCAATACCTTTTCTTTCCGATTAATCAACTTTTTAAAAATGATATATGAAACGAAGAGATTTTATCAGCAGCAGTACCTTAGCTGCTGCCGGCTTAACAACCCTGCTGGCTGCATCCTGCACTACCAATACCTCCGATAAAAAAGAAGAACCGGCATCTGCCGGATCAAAAGATGATTTTGAATTAAATGAGATAAGCATCAGCGAACTGCAGGATAAAATGGCCAAAAGTGAATATAGTTCAGAGAAGATAACTCAACTGTACCTGCAGCGGATAGCAGCTGTTGATAAAAAAGGGCCGGTACTCAATGCAGTGATCGAATTAAATCCTGATGCACTGGCCATAGCCAAAGCAATGGATGATGAAAGAAAATCCGGTAAAATAAGAGGACCGCTGCATGGCATACCAGTCTTAATTAAAGACAATATTGATACGGCCGATAAGATGATGACAACGGCAGGCTCACTGGCGATGCTGGGACATATCGCTGCAAAAGATGCCTTCATTGTAAAAAAATTACGGGAAGCGGGTGCTGTGCTGCTGGGCAAAACCAATCTAAGTGAGTGGGCCAATTTCCGTTCCTCCAAATCATGCTCCGGCTTGAGCAGCCGTGGCGGGCAGACAAAAAATCCTTACATCATTGACCACAACCCCTGCGGATCAAGTTCCGGCTCGGGCGTTGCAGTGGCTGCTAATCTTTGTACCGTGGCGATCGGTACGGAAACAGATGGCTCTGTTACCTGCCCCGCTTCTGTGAATGGAACAGTAGGAATAAAACCAACGGTTGGTCTACTGAGCCGTTCGGGTATCATTCCTATTTCATCTACACAGGATACGGCCGGACCATTGGCAAGAACAGTAAAAGATGCCGCCATCTTATTAGGGGCTCTCACGGGTATTGATACCGATGATGAAAAAACAAAGGAAAGCGAAGGAAAGATGGCTGCTGATTATACAAAGTTTTTAGACCCCAATGGATTGAAAGGAAAAAGGATCGGCTTTGAAAAAAAGAAATATGATAACCAATTCCTGGACCGCCTGTTCCGGAAAGCGATTGACCTGATGAAACAACAGGGCGCTGAAGTAATAGAGCTGGATTACCTGGATAAATTTACTCCATTGGGTGATGCTGAATTTGAAGTGATGAAATATGAATTTAAATATGGCCTGAATAAATATCTTTCTGCTGCCGGTTCTTCGGTCAAAACACTCAGCGATGTGATCGGATTCAATAAGAATAATGAGGACAAAGCGATGCCGACCTTTAAACAGGATACATTAGAAGCCAGTGACAAGTCAGCAGGCCTTGAAAGCAAAGACTATTTAAAGGCATTGGAAAAAAGTAATGCCGGCGCAAAAAAGATCATCGATACAGTAATGCTGGAAAATAAATTAGATGCGCTGTGCGGACTTACGATGGGGCCTGCCTGCAGTATTGATACCATCTATGGCGACCGCTGGGGCGATGTATTTTTGACATCACCCGCAGCTATGAGCGGGTATCCTCATATCAGCGTACCCGGTGGAATGGTATATGATCTGCCGGTGGGACTTTCCTTTTTCAGTACTGCTTATAAGGAAGCCGAATTAATAAGTATGGCGTATGCCTATGAGCAGGCAAGTAAAAACAGGGTGCTGCCGGAATTTAAGAAGGCTTTTTTAGCGTAGTGATAACCGCCATTAGTATTTACAGGACAATTCAACTTGAAACAATGAAAAAAACAATTACTTACCTGGGGCTATTTTCTTTCTTAATAATTCTAAACAGTTACAACAGTTTTGCACATTCAACACAAACCAATACGGACAGGTATCAATGCCCGATGAAATGTGAAGGAGATAAAACTTATGATAAGCCGGGTAAATGCCCCGTTTGCGGAATGGCATTACGAAAAATAAGTGAACCGGAGGTATATCGATGCCCGATGAAATGTGAGGGAGAAAAAACCTATGACAAGCCGGGTAAATGCCCCGTTTGCGGAATGGCTTTGCGAAAAATAAGTCCACCGCCTGTTTCAGAAAGTGCAGCCGTCAAAAAAAACAAAGTACAAATTGCCGGAACTATGATGAAGGTAATGCGCCAGGGAGAACTATTTGGGATCATTGATCTGGATACTATTTCAAACAAAGAACATTTGTATGGCGTTGGCCCGGTAGAATATTTAAAAGGTGAGTTAATGATCATTGACGGCAAATCGTATAAATCAATTGTTACAGCTGACGGTTCAATACGGGTAGAAGAAACTTTTAAAGCCAAAGCTCCTTTCTTTGTTTATGCAAGCATTGACAATTGGAGAGAAATTTTATTACCGGACAGTGTTCAGACAATTCCGCAACTGGAATCGTTTCTTGACCAGTCAACAAAAAATCATTTCCGGCCTTTTGCTTTCCGCCTAACAGCAAAAATTGAAAAGGGCGAACTGCATATAGTGAATCTGCCAGCCGGAACAGCCGTTCATTCGCAGGAAGATGCACATCAAAATCAGTTATCATATAAGTTAAAAAAGCAAAGCGCCGACCTGGTTGGTTTTTTTTCCACTTTACACCAGGGTATATTTACACATCATGACAGCTTTGTGCATATACATCTTATTACAACTGACAGAAAGAAAATGGGACATTTAGAAAGCATGATGATAAAAAAAGGGACAGCCAAACTCTATATCCCGGCAGAATAACTGTCCGCAGCAATAAGGCTTACACCCTTGTTTCTGCCTGTACAAAGCCTCCTGTTTCCCTTTGTTTTACCCGGCTAAAACAGGTCTGCCGACAGGACAGCGAAGGGGAACAGGCATGATCCCCTCCTCCTATACCTACTTTGTGGTATTGCACAATTATATATTTATAATACATTTAGGGGAAATATAAAGCTATGCCAGTTTCAAATTTTATTCAGACAAGCCCGAAAATAAAAAACCTGAAAACCCGGTTTAAAAATACTTTAAGCCTTGCGGTGGAAAGAGCTGCAGGTCATTTGGATGATCCCCAAAAATATCCCTTGCCTAGTGATAGCAAATCGCTGGAGCATGCTGTGTATAATATTTTTGCCTCCCTGTCCGACAGGAAAAAAAGAAAAATTTTTGACAGGATAAAACCAACCCTGAAAGCTTCTGCTGCAAAAAGAAAAGAGCTCTATGGCGATCTTGCATCAGTAAACCTTAGTTCTGCAAAAACAATTACAGAACAGGTAACGGCTACGCCGGTTGCACAAAATCTTCAGCTGACAAAAGAAGACCTTGATAAGATAAAAGCTACCGCGAGCCAACAAATCGCTACTCCAAAAAAAACCGGCTATTCAACAGGAAAGAAAACTGGTTACTCAACCGGAAAGGGTCCTGTAAAGGCCCGGGCAGCAGCAGCAGTTGTAAACCCTACGCTTGCTTTTTTTGTTGACAGTATTACCTGTCAGAAAACAAGTGAGATCCGCAAGGATGAAATAAGCATTACCGGGTTCGCATTGGATAGTAACAATGTACAGCAGGATGCGCCGTCTTTTTTCAGCGGTGATTTTAAAAAAGGCGATAGTGCAGCGGTAAACAAAAGACTATTCAATTTTCTCCTGGATGGCGGATCGGTGGGTGGTGATGTAACATTTACTGCAGGTATGTTTTTGATTGAAAAAGATCTTATTCACAATGTTGACCTTGCCAATAAACTGGAAGTTTTATTTGTGGTACTGGGAGCAACATTTGTTGCCATTGGTGCAGCCATCCTTATAATTGGTTTGGCAGGCGGGCCGGTGACCGTTGCCATGTTGCTTATTGCTTTTTCACTGGGTTTGTTTTTTCAGTTTATAGGAGTTCATGTATTCGGAGTTATTGCAGATGATTTTTCTTTTTCATCCTCAGACAGCATCACCCTTGCAGCTCCGTTTAATGTTGGTGACCGGTTTGACAGAACCCTTTCTTTTGAGGTGGATAATTTCGGAGGTGATCTCACCGTGGGAAGATATACAGCCGCTGTGCATTGGGAAGTGGTGGCCGTCTAAGAAATTTACAACCTCTGTTTCACTCCGCCAACCTGTTTATACTATAAGTCCCATTGCCCGGACACAGCAACGGGACATTGCAAAAAGATCGTCCATATTTTGATGTGGGTATTTTCATTCTGATTTTCTCAATTCATTTATAAAATGTACTTTTCAGAAAAATAAACTGCTTGAGAAATTTTATTGCCTTATTGCCGATGGCATTTTGTTTTGTTGCCTACTCCCAGCCAAAAACGCCTGTTTTACGTATCGATCCGGGAATGCATACGTCAAAAGGAAATAAAATTTCTACTGACTCCGCCGGTAAATACCTGCTTACATGCAGTAATGATAAGACAGCCCGTTTCTGGGATGTCTCTAACGGGAACCTGTTAAAAACTTTTCGCATACCGACTGGTGGTATTGGCGAAGGGACATTATATGCCTGTTCACTGAGCCCGGATGGAAGAATCGCTGCTATTGCCGGGAATACAGGTTATGAATGGGATAGTTCATTTTGCATTTACCTTATCAATACACAAACAGGTGACATCATCCATCGCATCAAAGGATTACCATTCGTAATTCAGGATCTCGAATTTTCGCCGGATGGAGACTGGATGGCAGCAAGCTTTGATGGAAGTTACGGCGTTTATGTATTTGATACCAAAGGTTGGGGATACAGAGAATTGAAAGGCGACTATACGGATGCAGTGCCCAATATCGCTTTTAAACCAGGTGGCGGGCTGGCAACTGTATGCAACGATGGAAATATCAGGATCTATGACAGTCAGTTTGAATTTATACAAAAAGAAACATGCAGTCAGGGAGAGGGAATGGCTATTTCTTCCCTGGCATTTAACCCGGCAGGTAACTTACTGGCCATAGCCTATCAGAATATCCGGGTTATTGAAGTAAGGAATGCCTCTACTCTTTCCCTGCTTTATGAACCGGATGTCAAAGAGGTGGAAGGTCGAGGTTTTAATTCTTTATGTTTTTCCGCAGATGGCAGCAAGTTATACGGAGGGCAATGGGTATTGGAAACGGATGAAACCAAACAATGTATAAGTTCCTGGGATCTGGCTGGCAATGGCAATTACAAAGGCCTGTCTTTAATTAAAAATACGATCGCAGATATTAAACCATTGCAAGATGGGTCCATGATATTCCTTGGTTTTGATCCGGCGGAAATTATTGTAACAAGTTCCACAAACAATGTCACCTGGCATCGCCAGGCAGAAAAAAACGAATATTCCGGCATTAATAAATCTCATTTCAAGATCAATACGAACGGAACCTCTATCGGGTTCACCCCGCTTAACCAGCCTGCATATACTTTTGAAATATCACAAAGAAGGTTGCAGGAAGAACAATCAATTTATCCTTCACCGATCGAAGTCAATGCCGGCACAAGGGTAAGTAATTGGAACCGTAACTGGAACGCTGAAATCAATGGGAAACAGGTCCCGAAAATGAATGGATTTCTCCAGGAATTCCTGAGCACAGATATCAGCAGCGATGGTAAACTGGTGATATTAAGTGAAAGCTGGCACATCATCCTCCTGAATAATAATGCTGAGATCATATGGATAAAAGATTTAGAAACCCAACCATGGGCGGTTAACATAAGCAGCAACGATAAAGTGGTGGCCGTAGCGTTGGGAGATGGCACTATCCGCTGGTACAGCATGACTGATGGTAATGAATTGCTCGCTTTTTATTTATTCCCTCAAAATAAAGATTGGGTGCTGTTTACTCCAACAGGTTATTATGATGCCTCGCCGGGGGCAGAAGATTTCCTGGGATGGCAGTTAAACAAAAACCCTGACGAAGCGCCAGGTTATTTCCCGGCATCACGTTTCCGGAAGCAGTTTTACCGTCCGGATATTATTGATTCCATTTTTGCAACTTACGACGAAAAAAAAGCAATCATCGCAGCAAACCATCGCGCAGGAACCTCCGAAAACCCGGAACAAAAAATTGATATTGCCAAAAAACTTCCTCCTGTGGTCAGCATCATCAGCCCGGGCAATTCCAGTTTTGTAAGCAATGATACGGTCAGTATCGTTTTTAGAATCACCAGTCCTGTCAATGCCCCGGCCAAAAACATTCAGGTATTGGTGAATGGAAGACCCACCGGGAAAGACTCAATCGTAATAACCGATACAACCCAGGAAATAAAGGTGAATATTCCCCGGGAAGATTGTACGATCAGCCTTTTGGCCGGGAACGACAATGGTACCAGCCCCGAAGCTAACCTTTCACTTAAATGGAAAGCTCCCGAAGAACCAATAAAAGAAGTTATTGAAAAACCCACCCTGTATATATTAGCCATCGGCATTGGCGGTTATGATAATGAATCATATCATTTGGATTATGCTGCTAAAGATGCAAAGGATTTTTCATCAGCTTTTCAAAAACAGAAAGGTTTGCTCTACAAAGATGTTGTGGACTCCATCCTGACGGATAAGGAAGCCACCCTGACCAACATCAACAAAGCGCTTGATTGGATACAGGATATCACCGGTAAGAAAGATGTAGCTATCATCTTTTTTTCGGGCCATGGTTACACCAATAAAGGTGTTTATTATATGCTGCCTGTAGAAGCAGATATCTATGAACTGCGGGCAACCTGCCTCAATTTTTCAGCCATAAAACAAACACAAAGCAGTATTGAGGGAAAAGTGATCATTGTTATCGATGCCTGCCACAGCGGGGATTTAATGAGTGCGGGTATAAATGGGTTGGTTAATATGATGACCAGTACAGGCGACGGGGGAGCCGGTGCGATCACTTTCACAAGCAGCACCGGCAAAGAAGAGTCGTTGGAACAACCCGATTGGCAAAATGGCGCTTTTACCAAGGCGCTGATTGAGGGGCTGGATAGCGAATCAACCGTAAATGAGGATGGAGAAATAACTTATAACAGTTTGTCTCTTTTTATTTCCCGTCGTGTAAAAAAGCTAACCAACGATAAGCAACACCCGACATGTGTGCCTGCACCCAACACGCCTGATTTTCCGATAGCTAAAAAACATTAGTGTAAAAAAAATATTTTTAGACCTCCCGTTGCTGACGGCCTGCAGGTAGGCAGGTTTCATTTCACCAATTGTATGAATTAAGCGCTATAATAGCTTTAACCGAAAGCTAATAGTATCAAAAACTCTGAATCAGATCCAGGCATTGCCCTGTGTTCCCGGGAACATTTCATTTGTAAAATACAAATCCAAATCTGGTAGCAGCCTCCTTAGGGAAAAATGGAGGGAAGTAAATGATACCCGTGAATTAATTAAACCAAATAAAGAAATTTTCGTTACTTTTCCGCTTAGAATATCCTTTGAAACATTTTCTCATTATTAACTCCCAAATCAATTAAAAATGAAGAAGCTTTTAATTTGTCTGTGTGCCTGTGCCTGTGCACTTAATATGAGTGCCCAAAAACATGCCGATAATGATACCAGTTATTACGAAACGTTCTGGCACCATGTTACAGCCCGGGTTTTTGCTGCACAGAAATATACCCACTTCACCATACCGCCATCATCAGGAAATGTGAAAGATCTTCAATATGTAGCTAACCCCAAATTGAACGTGGGTATCGGGGTTACGTGGCATAACATTTCCGCCAATATATTTTACGGGTTGGCCTACCTGAACAATAAGGATACTGTAAAGGGAAAAACCAAGGGTCTTGACCTGCAGCTTCATATGTTTCCACGCAAATGGGTTATTGACCTGTTTGTAGTGATGCCAAAGGGATTTCATCTGAATCCAAAGGGATATGCATCTCTCGATCCCAACAAATATTATTACCGTGATAGTGTCAAAGAAAGAATATTCGGATTCTCAGTCCTGCGGTTACCAAATAAAAAGCAATTCTCTTACCGTGCTGCTTTGAACGGCAATGAATGGCAAAAGAAATCAGCTGGTTCCTTACTATACGGGGGTCATGCTTATTATATCATCATGGAATCAAACGAAAAGGACAGTTTACTGGTTCCAAAATTGGTACAGGCATCATTCCCAAAATTAGCCGGGGTCACTGAATCAAGGTTTATCACCATAGGTCCGGGCATAGGATATGCCTATACCCTGGTAATGCAAAAACATTTTTTTATCATGGCCTCCATGGTACTTCACCTTGATATAAATATCATGACAGAAGAACACGGTGAAACAGATTGGAGGAAAAACACAGCATTGGCGCCCGCTGTTGTTTATAAAGCCGCTGTCGGATACAATAGCTCCAATTGGGGTGTTAATGCAACGGTCAGCGGAAACAATTTCTGGGCCAAAGGAGTTTCCACCCAGAAGTATAGTATTATGGGTGGCGGTTTGCGTTTTTCAGTAACGAAAAAAATAGATACAAAAAAGAAAAAAAATGCTGAAACATCGCATGCCTGATCTTTCTTATACATTCTGAATAGGGGAATTAAATAAATTTAAAACGGATCACAATAAGAGTGGTCCGTTTTTGTTTGGAGCTGAATTTCACTCTCACCCTGCAACTGAGCATGAACTACTGACCGGCATTGCCTGGCAATTTATGCACTACGGTCCCCTCTTAACACAAGCCTGTGTTATGGGATCCCTTCATAAAAAAGAAATTGTTACATAATTATTTAAAATAGTTACATGTTTCACATATTACCCTGCTAAATAATTTTTTAATGCCGCCAGGTCGCTATCTTGTATATCTAACCACAACCTCCTGCAATTTCTCATCTATTTTTTTAACATTTAAAATTGCAAGAGTATGAAACCGTTTAAAACATTGTCCTTCGCTGTTCTCCTTATTCTTACGCAAGTAACAGGCCATGCACAGTCCTGTGCAATTAGTTGTACGTCCAATATAATCATTAAGGCTGATAACGGCCAGGAGGGCGCCATCGTAAATATTATTCCGGCAGGCACTGCGGGTGAATGTGGTACGCTAACTTATTTCCCGGCTTCGGGAACTTTCTTCAGGATCGGTTCACACAGTGTTAGTGCAACTACTTCCACCGGGGAAAAATGTTCTTTTACGGTAACCGTTACAGACAATGAATCGCCTGTGTTGTCAGTGCTTACTCTTTCTTCAAACAAATTATGGCCCGCCAGTAACCAAATGAAAAATGTAACGGTGAGTTATACAGCATCAGACAATGCACAGGATGTGACAACTGTATTATCGGTTTCCAGTAACGATATCACATCAACTACCCCGGATTGGGAAATCATCAATAATCATTTGGTTCGACTGAAATCATCCCGCCTGGCCAGTGGCGGGCCAAGAATTTATACTATTGTTGTTACGTCCTCGGACGAAGCAGGAAATAAAACAACAAGAACAACCAGTATTGCTGTTTCAAAAACGATCGTTGCACTATAAACTGCAATTGGTTTAATGAGCTTAGAAAATAATCATTTCGTTGATCACCCTTCGATAAACTCAGGGTGACAATATCCGCTATTATGAAAGCGGCAATGTAAAAGAAAATGTACTTCCTATGCCGGGCTCACTTTCAATACGGAGATTGCTTCTATTCTTTAAAAGGAATTCTTTGCAAAGCATTAATCCAAGACCGGTGCCCTGCTCCTGCGTCGTACCATTGGTCGTATAAAACTCCTGGCTGTTTATCTTATCTATTTCTGCAGCTGTCATACCACCGCCTGTATCCTGTACATATATTTCTGCAAAGGATGCCAACTCCGCGGCGTTCACAGAAATATGATCGCCTGGCATAGTGTATTTGATGGCATTGGAGATAAGATTGCGCAGTACAAGGTTGATCATATCCTTATCGGCCCACACATATAGTGGCCCGTTGGTTTTATTTTCAATATGTATGTTCTTGGCTTTGGCCTGCAAATGCAAAACATGCAGCACTTCATCAATACAATCCTTGATATCCATCTCCTGCGGTTTTACATGATTGGCCTGCATTTGGCTCTTGGCCCACTGTAATAAATTTTCCATAAGGCCCCGGGCATAGTACAGGTCATTCCTGATATCGGGTAGCAGCAGCTTTATTTCTCTTGCCGGCATATTCTGTTTTTGGATCGTATCAAAGAGATTACACAAGCCATATAGTGGCGCTTTCAGGTCATGGGAGATGATAGAAAATAATTTGTTCTTGAAAGAGTTTAACTGGTTCAATTCTGCTGTTTGCGATTGTAACTGCCGGGACTGCTCCTGCACTTCCAGGTTGGTTTGTTGCAATGCAGTATTGTAGCTTGCATTCTCTTTTTTAATAAGGTACAGCCCGTAAAAAATATATATAATAGCCAGTATCTCATTAATAAGATAAACACTGAAATTAATATCCTCCAGTTTGTATACATATGCTTTCAGTAATATGGAAACAACAAAATAACTGACCATAGAAAAACTGATAGAAAAGATCATGTATCCTATATCCTGTATAAAGAAAACAGAAAGTATTCCATACAGGATAAAAGAAAGTTCTACACCCAGGCTTAATCCATTGACATAGCTAAAACAGATGCAAACAGGGTAAAAGATAAAATAGGTCAGCACTGCCAGTTGCTGTTTCCGGTATGAATTCAACAGTAATACAACAAGGCTGACCAAAGCAGGAAGGCTGGCCATCAGCCACCCGGTAAGGGGGATCTTATCTGCATGAAAAAGCCCAACAATGGGGATCATCATGCCGGTTACGAACTGGAAAAAATTAAGGAGGTTAAAAATGCCAAGCTTGCTTTTATCATAATTGCTGATACCGGCAGTGACGCCAATAGTTTTTATCCTATTCAAAAAAGCAAGGAAATTATGGGGAAATAATTTCAGGAATTCAACCAGAATGGAAAGCCAGGCTTTTCCCTGATGACTACGGGGCCTCACTAATTGAGGTGCATATTCCATAGGTACGTTTGGTTTTAAATAAGATAAGACAATCAAAATAGTGTTTTTTCAGGCAATAATGAATTTTAACAACGAAAAATTCTGCTTCTATTGATTTGTATCAATTCAATAAACAAAAATTCTTAACCCACTCCTGCCCTCAGTTAAAGGAAAGGGGAATTATCCTACGTTAAACTTCGGTGGATAAAGAAAAACCCCCGATAAGAATATCGGGGGAACAACTAAAAAACACTAGCTTAATGCTAAGGCTTCATTGGAACGAACAGAGTTGATGTTTCTCTTTGTCATGCTTCGACGAGCTCAACATGACAGAGAAACTAATCGGGTTTCTTCCCGTCTAAA
>JBGPKR010000054.1:0-20423 GCA_041486045.1 Chitinophagaceae bacterium
AAACATGAAGGAAGAGGTGCCGATGAAAAGATTCGGGGATGTTTCAGAGATCGCCGCTGTGGCTGCATTTCTTGCATCTCCTGCCGCCTCTTATGTAAATGGTGCCAGCATTCCTGTTGACGGTGGTCGGACCGGAAGTATCTAGTTACTTGTTACTGGTTGCTTGTTGCTGACAACCGGTAAGAAATTTTTCGACCTTTAAATAACCAGCAACCAATAACCAGCAACATGAATTTGGAGATTCCATATCATTTAGAAAATTATATCGGGGGGAACCTGGTTGCACCATTAAGCGGGAAATTTATTGACAATATTAACCCGGCAACCGGAGAAATGTATGGACAAATTCCCGATTCTGATGAGAAGGATGTCGCTGCTGCTGTACATGCAGCACAGAAGGCATTTCCATTGTGGAGTACGACTTCTGTTGAGCAAAGATTTAAAATTCTCAACCGTATTGCTGAATTGATTGATGCAAATCTTGATGCATTAGCACTTGCCGAAACAAATGATAACGGCAAACCACTTTGGTTGAGTAAGAGAGTGGATATTCCGAGAGCCTCGGCTAATTTCAGATTCTTTGCAACAGGTATCATGCATTTTGCTACAGAGAGTCATAATATGGAGGACAAAGCGGTGAATTATACCCTTCGCCAGCCGATAGGTATTGTTGGTTGTATTTCTCCATGGAACCTTCCTTTGTATCTATTTACCTGGAAAATTGCCCCGGCACTGGCTGCAGGTAATTGTGTGATCGCAAAGCCAAGTGAAGTAACTCCGGTTACTGCTTTTCTTCTTTCCAAAATTTGTATTGAAGCTGGTTTGCCGGATGGAGTGTTGAATATTATTCATGGCACTGGTCCTGTTGCCGGTGAAGCAATTGTGAGTCATCCTGCAGTTAAAGCCATATCGTTTACTGGGAGCACAAGGGCAGGAGAAAGAATTGCTTCGATCGCTGCACCAAAGTTTAAAAAACTCTCTCTTGAATTAGGCGGCAAGAATCCGAATATCATCTTTGCTGATTGTGATTGGGAAAAAATGATGAAGACGTCTATTCAATCTTCATTTTCTAACCAGGGAGAAATATGTTTATGCGGCAGCAGGATACTGATCGAAGAAAGTATTTACGCTACATTCAAAAAAGAATTTGTTGAAAGAACAAAAGCATTGACTGTCGGCGACCCG
The DNA here is from genome assembly GCA_041486045.1 of Chitinophagaceae bacterium. Classification (GTDB taxonomy): domain Bacteria; phylum Bacteroidota; class Bacteroidia; order Chitinophagales; family Chitinophagaceae; genus JJ008. The sequence continues at coordinate 1,186 of JBGPKR010000054.1, forward strand.
CTGGATGAAAATTCAAAACAAGGGGCCATTGTCAGCAAAGTCCATTTTGATAAGATCATGAACTGCATTGATACGGCAAAAAAAGAAGGAGGAACAATTTTATGCGGCGGCAATGCAGTGACGTTAGAAGGAAGATGCGCCAACGGATATTTTATTGAACCAACCGTGATCGAAGGTTTGGGGCCAGATTGTCAAACCAACCAGGAAGAAATCTTCGGTCCGGTGGTTACATTGCAATCATTCAAAACAGAAGAAGAAGCATTGCAACTGGCGAATGCCACTCAATATGGATTGGCAGCTACCATCTGGACACGGGATATTTCAAAAGCAAATCGTGTAGCAGCAAAAGCTGAAAGTGGTATCATTTGGATAAATTGCTGGCTGCTTCGTGATCTGAGGACTCCATTTGGTGGAATGAAGAATAGTGGTGTGGGAAGAGAAGGTGGTTGGGAGGCGCTACGATTCTTTACTGAATCAAAGAATGTTTGTATAGATCTATAGTTGCATGTTCGATGTTGGATGTTGGAGGTCACCAACGTCTAACATCCAACTTCCAACCTCCAACAAATAAAATGAAAGAGATCATAAATACAGATAAAGCGTCAACACCTTTAGGTGCCTATCCACATGCCCGGAAGGCAGGCAATCTTTTATTTCTTTCTGGAATAGGTCCCAGAAACCCGAAAGACAATTCCATTCCCGGTTTGGAGTTGGATAAAGATGGTAACATTGTGAAGTATGATATAGAAGCCGAGTGCCATTCTGTTTTTGCCAACGTAAAAGCAGTACTGGAAGCCAGCGGCAGCAGTTGGGATAAAATCATTGATGTGACTGTCTTTCTGACTAACATGAAAAAAGATTTCCCGGTTTATAATAAGATATATGCGGAATACTTCACGCTTGTGCAGGCATGCCGTACAACCGTGGAGGTAAAGAGTTTACCAACCCCGATCGCAATAGAACTAAAGGTAATAGCGACACTTGAATAGTTCGATGTTGGAAGTTGGATGTTTGAGGTTCACTTACATCCAACTTCCAACCTCCAACATCAAACAAACATAAATGAATTATCAAAATACTTTACAGTTTGCAAGAGAACTAGATAAAACAGATCCATTGAAGCATTTCCGGGATATGTTTTACATCCCGTTAATGTTCGGAAAAGAATGTATCTATTTTACCGGCAATTCCCTCGGTCTGCAAGCCAAACGGACACAGGATTATGTGGTGGATGAACTGGAAGACTGGGCCAGCCTTGGCGTGGAAGGCCATTTGCATGCAAGAAACCCCTGGCTTCCTTATCATGAGATTTTTCCAAAACAATTGTCAAAGATCGTCGGTTGCCTCCCGCATGAAGTGGTGGTGATGAACTCACTCACTGTAAATCTTCATTTACTACTGGTGAGTTTTTATCGCCCCGGCAAACAACGGTATAAAATCATTTGCGAAGCAAAAGCATTTCCTTCCGACCAGTATGCTTTTGAAACACAGGCAAAATATCATGGCTTTGATCCGGCTGATGCAGTGATCGAAGTTTCACCAAGGGAAGGCGAATATGCTTTGAGAACTGAGGATATTTTAAAAGCAATTCAGCAACACGGTGATAGCATAGCAGTAGTTTTGTTTAGTGGTGTAAATTATTACACCGGACAGTTATTTGATATGAAAGCAATTACTGAAGCTGCACATTCGGTTGGGGCCTATGCCGGCTTTGATCTGGCTCATGCAGCCGGCAATGTTGAACTTCATATGCATGACTGGAATGCTGATTTTGCCTGCTGGTGTTCATATAAATATCTGAACAGTGGCCCGGGCGCAGTGGCCGGAGCTTATATACATGAAAAACATGTAGCCAATAAAGACCTGCCTCGATTCGCTGGTTGGTGGGGTTATACAAAGGAGACAAGATTTCAGATGGAGAAAGGCTTTGAGGCGATACCAACAGCTGAAGGATGGCAATTAAGCAATGCCCCGGTGCTTTCTATGGCGGCGCACAAAGCTTCATTGGATGTCTTTGAAGAAGCTGGTATGGACAAATTGCATGAAAAAAGAAAATTATTGTCAGGTTATTTGCATTATGTACTGAATGATATGAACAGCCGGCAGGCGGAAAAAATAATTGAGATAATAACCCCGGCAAACGAAAGTGAAAGAGGTTGCCAGGTCTCCATGCTGATGCTGAAAAAAGGAAAGGAGATCTTTAATGAATTGACAAAGCAGGGAGTACTTGCCGATTGGCGGGAACCGAATGTGATCCGGGTGGCGCCGGTGCCCTTGTATAATTCATTTGAAGATGTTTGGAGATTTGGCTCTGTTGTGGGTAAGTTGATTGGTTAATTAGTTAACTGGTTAATTAGGCTCTATGAACAGCCTCTCTGCTTTGAGACCTAATTAACTAATACCCTAATTAACCAATTAACCAGTACTCTAAGTAATTTGCTTAATTAATATTTTAATGAAGAAGGATATCTCTATAATCGGTGCAGGATTGGTCGGCTCATTACTTTCCGTTTATTTATCCAGGCGTGGATATAAAGTTAAACTGTATGAACGCCGTGGCGACATGCGGAAGGAAAAAATGGTGGCGGGCCGTTCTATCAATCTTGCATTGAGTGACCGGGGCTTATTGGCATTGGAGAAAGTTGGATTGGCTGAAGAAATAAAAAAGATTTCCATCCCGATGCATGGCCGGCTCATCCACAATCTTGACGGCACAACAGCTTTTCAACCCTATGGAAAACAGGGACAATACATCAACTCCGTTTCAAGAGCTACGCTGAATATGAAACTGATGGATCTGGCAGAACAGCACGGGGCGGAAATCTTCTTCAACCATAAATGCACTTCAATCGACTGGAAGAAAAACTCAATCTCTTTTGAGCTTGCCGACTCACGACTCACGACTCACGACTCAGAGCTCATCTTCGGTTCCGACGGCGCCTTCTCTGCGGCAAGATTGCAGCACCAGTTGCAGCATGATAAGTTCGACTACCAGCAGTATTATATTGATTGTGGTTATAAAGAATTAACCATCCCGCCAACGGCATCCGGTGATTTTGCCATGGAAGTAAATGCCCTGCATATCTGGCCACGGAAAGACTATATGCTGATCGCGCTGCCTAATCTTGATAAAACATTTACCTGCACTTTGTTTTTCCCGTTTCAAGGGGAAACTTCCTTCTCAAGACTGGATTCAGAAGAAAAAGTGAAAATATTTTTTCAAAAAACCTTCCCGGATGCCGTGTCACTGATGCCGGATTATGTAAACGAGTTTTTTAATAATCCCACTTCTTCATTGGTTACTGTAAAATGTTTTCCCTGGATAAGGGATGATAAATTTGCATTGATAGGTGATGCGGCCCATGCCATCGTCCCTTTCTTCGGGCAGGGAATGAATTGTGGTTTTGAGGATTGCCGGATATTAGATGAACTGATTGAACAAAATGACGATGACTGGCAAACCATACTCAAGCAATACCAAACGATACGCAAACCTGATGCAGATGCTATAGCAGATCTGGCGATCAATAATTTTACCGAAATGCGGGATAAAACCGCCGACCCGAAATTCTTATTGCAAAAGAAGATCGAAGCAAGACTGCATGAAAAATATCCTGACAAATGGATACCGGCTTACTCGCAGGTTACCTTCAGTCCGCATATCCGATATTCAGAAGCTTTACAAAAAGGACAGAAGCAGGAGGCGATCATGCAGGAAGTGATGCGGATGCCGGATATTAATAAGGTATGGGATACAAGGGAGATCGAACATTGGATCATTTCAAAACTGTGAAAAAAGGTTAATTGGTTGATTGGTTAACTGGTTAATTAGGTCCTATGAACGACTTATCCTCTATGAAGCCTAATTAACCAATACCCAATTAACTAATTAACTTCGCTTGCATGACCCGTCAACAACTCGTAGAACAGATCTTCAAAAAACGATCCTATCTCTGCGTTGGCCTGGATACGGATATCACTAAAATTCCCAAACATCTTTTATCAGAACCCGATCCGGTCTTTGCTTTCAACAAATCCATCATTGATGCCACAAAAGATCTGTGTGTAAGCTATAAGATCAACACAGCATTTTATGAAGCATTGGGAGTAAAGGGTTGGGAGGCCATGGAGAAAACAGTTCATTACATCGGCGATGAACATTTCAAAATTGCTGATGCGAAGCGTGGAGATATTGGAAACACTTCTGATCAGTATGCCAAAGCATTTTTTGAAATCATGCCTTTTGATGCAATAACCGTTGCGCCGTATATGGGTGAAGATAGTGTTAAACCATTTTTGCAGCATCAGGGTAAATGGGCGATTGTTCTGGGATTGACATCTAATAAAGGAGCAAATGATTTTGAATTACAACAGGCAGGCGATGGATTGTTATATGAAAAAGTATTGCAAACAGTGTCCCAATGGGGTACTCCTGATAATTTAATGTTTGTGATCGGGGCGACACAGGCTTCTGCATTTACCAATATCAGAAAAATAACTCCCGATCATTTCTATCTCGTTCCAGGTGTGGGCGCACAGGGAGGAAGCCTGAAAGAAATTTCTGAAAAAGCGATGACCAAAGACTGTGGCATTTTGGTAAATGTAAGCCGGGCTATTATTTATGCTTCAGACAAAGAAGATTATGCTGAGAAGGCAAGAACAATTGCGCAGGGATATCAATATGAAATGCAGCAATACTTGAAAAAATAGCTCTTCACTTGTCCTTTCTTACCTTTGCCGCAGCTAATAAATCTAAAACCTGCTCCCGATAATTATCGGGACGAAAATCTAAAATTGTTTTATGGCGGCCCGCACAGACCTTTTTACCAGTCCTGATTATTTTAATGTAGATGAATTACTGACCGAAGAACAGAAACATATCCGTGAAGCAGTTCGTAATTACGTTAAGAAAGAAATTTCTCCCATCATTGAAGATTATGCGCAAAAGGCAGAATTTCCTCAGCATATTGTAAAACAGTTAGGTGATCTTGGTTGCTTTGGCCCAACCATTCCAACGGAATATGGAGGTGGCGGACTGGATTATATTTCTTACGGGTTAATGATGCAGGAATTGGAAAGAGGCGATAGTGGTGTTCGTTCCACCGCATCAGTACAAGGCTCCCTGGTCATGTTTCCTATCTATCAATACGGAAGTGAAGCGCAACGAAAAAAATATTTACCAAAGTTGGCAAGCGGCGAATGGCTCGGTTGTTTTGGATTAACAGAACCCAATCATGGGAGTGATCCATCAAGTATGCTGACCAACTTCAGGGATGCCGGTGATCATGTACTATTAAACGGCGCCAAAATGTGGATCAGTAATGCACCGTTTTCACAGGTGGCAGTAGTATGGGCAAAAGATGAAGGCGGAGAAATTCATGGATTGATCGTAGAAAAAGGAATGAAAGGTTTTAGTACGCCAACCACTCACGGTAAATGGAGTTTGAGAGCATCAGCTACGGGGGAATTGGTTTTTGACAATGTAAAAGTGCCTAAAGAAAATATATTTCCTAATGTAAAGGGACTGAAAGGCCCGTTGGGTTGTTTGACAAAAGCAAGATATGGAATTGCCTGGGGTACTATCGGAGCAGCAATGGATTGTTATGACACGGCTTTACGTTATTCAAAAGAAAGAGAACAGTTTGGTAAACCCATCGGGGGTTTCCAGCTGCAACAGAAGAAGCTTGCTGAAATGATAACTGAAATCACCAAGGCTCAATTATTGAACTGGCGTCTTGGAACCTTGATGAATGAAGGCAAGGCAACCCCGCAACAGGTAAGCATGGCCAAAAGAAATGCCTGTGAAGTAGCTGCAAATATTTGCCGGGATGCGAGGCAGATACTGGGCGCCATGGGTATCACCGGTGAATATTCAGTGATGCGGCATATGATGAACCTGGAAAGTGTCATCACCTATGAAGGCACACATGATATTCATTTGCTGATAACGGGGATGGATGTAACCGGCTTTAACGCTTTTAAGTAGCTAATTCCATAATAAATGAAAAAGGAGTTACCCAACGTTACATATGAAATTTCTTTCATGAATGCAACCGGTAAGACGATAAAAACAATTACCCGGTTTGTGAAAGGAGTTTTGAATAATGGGGTTGCTAAAAAAATAGCAAAGGAAGAAAAAATAAGTTACGATTACTGGATTGCAAAAAAGCAATAAAATTTTCTATTCATTATAACCTGGAATGAAGATATTTTTAATCGGTTTTATGGGCTCCGGTAAAACACACTGGGGCCGTTTATTGAGCCAGAAACTCAGTATCTCTTTTTTTGACCTGGATGCCCGGGTTGAAGAATATGCCGGTAAAACCATTGCAGAGATCTTTGAAGCTGAAGGAGAAGAATATTTCCGGATGCAGGAGAAGGATGTGCTGCACCTCATTACAGAAAGCCATGAAAACTTTGTAATGGCTTGCGGCGGCGGCTCTCCCTGTTTCTTTAATAATTTCGAATATATGCAGCAGGCAGGCACTACTGTCTGGATCAACACATCTCTTGAAACCCTATATCAGAGATTGGTACAGGAAAAAGAAAAAAGACCACTTATAAAAGAACTTTCTGATGATCAGCTGAAAAGATTTATCAGCAAAAAATTTGCTGACCGGAAAATTTATTATGAACAGGCTGAAATAAAAATCGATGAGGAGCCGGTTCAGGTTGAAAAACTAATTGAAAAAATATTTCATGCATAAAAATCATTTAATGACCGCAGCTGTTTTCGGCGGGCTGGCTGTTGCTTTTGGCGCTTTTGGGGCACATAGCCTTGAAAACATTACAAGGGATGAAAAAATTCTGCATGGTTTTCAAACCGGCGTACAGTACCAGATGTATCATGCACTCGCATTATTGGCAATAGCCATTCTATACGAAAAGGACCATGGTAAATGGTTAAAATGGGCCGGCAATTTCTTCATAGCCGGCATCATTCTCTTTTCCGGGTCATTATACCTCCTTACTTTTCTGAAAATACAGGAGAGTAATGCTGTAAAGTTGGTTGGACCGGTAACCCCGCTGGGAGGTGTCCTTTTTATTGCGGGCTGGCTGTTTCTTTTAATAGCGGCAATAAAAAAGAAATGATCAGATCGGCAGTTCAAGAGTGGTAACAGTGCCATTCCTGTTTTCGATTTTAAAAGTACCACCGATACTTTCCATCCTGTTGGCTATATTTTTTAAGCCATTCCCGAATTGCCGGAGATGTTGCATATCTATTCCCTTCCCGTTATCGGCAATGTTTATAATAAGACGGTGATTTACCCCGATATCGATTGTAATAAGGGAGGCCTGTGCATGTTTCAATGCATTATTCAGCGTTTCTTTTACGCATAAGAAAATATTCCGCCTTTTATCCCCGCTCAGTTCCTTTTCCGGGATATGTTCAGGTGCATTTACTTTGCACTGAACCGGGGTATTGTCGAAGTATTCAATGGAATAGGAACGGATATAAGAAATAAGATTATCCAGTGTATCATTGCCGCTGTTCATGCTCCAGATGATGGCATTCATCTTATTCAGCACATCGTCGGCTGATGAAGAAATTTTTTCGATTTCCGCCGGTGTATTTTCTTTCATCTTGTTCCGGGCTATTTCACTCATCAGCCGGATGGCTGTCATTCCTGCGCCCAGTTCATCATGCATATCAGCAGAGATCCGTTGCCGCTCCTCCTGCTGTGCCTTGTATACGGCGATTTCTTTTTCATATTCCTGCAATTTGTTCTGTGCTTTCAGGGTCTCTCTTTCTTTTGTCTGCGCAATGATGTTACGGCGGTTTTTATAATTCAGGCCGGCCAGGAAAAATACCAGCTCAAGAAATAAACCCACTTCATAATAGAAAAGGGATGAGTTGAATACACCGGGGAATTGTTTGAACAGATTATCCAGCATTACTGTTACCTGCGAAATAAGGGAGAAGATAAACAGGAAAAGATTCCCCCAGAACAAATAACGCATCAGTTTATCTTTCCAGTTCCTTGCACTGTAAATAAGAAATATCAGCACCATCACGAGCAGGAGTACTTTGGTGGCATTTTCTACCAGGTTTTCAGCGGTGAAATTATTGGTGAAATAATGAAGAAAGGTGAAACTTAGCATGGATATGATCAACAGGGCAATTCCCGCATTGTACAATTTATGGAGAAAGAGATGTTTATTCCGGGTATCAAGAAACCGTTGCATGAAGATCATATAAAACATTATTCCCAGTTCCTGCAGGATAAAATCAAAATATCCCTCAAAGAAAAAATTTATATTGTTTGTATGGTAATCATAAATGGCTTTGGTGAGCAGCATGCTGCCAAGGAAAAAGGCATAGCCCGAATAATAGAGAAACTCCCTGTTGGCGCCCTGGAAAAAATTGGTGATGGAGAAAAGTATCATCATCAGCAGTAAACCACAAAAGACATAAGTTACCATGTTATCCTGGCTATGTGTGCTGCGCAGTTCTGCAATGAAAGATTGAAGGTATTGGGGATGAACCAATCTTGGCCTGATCGTAATGATATATGTTTTAATAAAAGTCAGCTCTGCCAGCATGCTGACTGAATCGTGGGCTGATAATGTCAAGAGCCGGTAACCGATACTATCTGAAATGCCGGGAAGGGTTGCCGGAGTTTTTTTCAGGCCTTCGCCATCAATTTTATATAACCGGATATTCTGGTAATAAAGCCCCGGGAAAAAATAAACAGATACGGCCGTGTCAGCATTATTGCAGACATTAAATCTCAACAATGCTTTTTTAGTAACAAAACCAGTGGGGATAGTTCCTTTGTGCCGCAGGCCGTGGAAAAATTCCAGGGATGAATATCTGGTTTCGGGGTTTTCATTTTTGTTTATATAAGCAGTACTGACTGTTTTTATGATTGATCTTGCCATTCCTATCCGGCTGATATCGGTATAGCTGTTCCACAAACTATCCTCCCGCTGAGGCGCGACAGGTTGTGCAGCAGTATTTACAGCATACAGAATAAATGCGGCAAGAATAGAAGTTTGGCGAATCAATTTTATTTTTTCCATGAAAGGGATAGATACCCGGCTTTCAAATGTAATACAACGGTTTTGCTTTTGCTAGCCCGGGACATACCACTTTCAGGTAAAATTTTGACAGTAAACTAATTATCTTTGCCTTTATGGCTACCAAGCTGAAAAAGAAAAGAAAAAATAGTCCTGAGAAAAAACCAGCAAAGTCCGATCTGAAACCCTTCCGGGCCGAAAAGGGAGAGAAAGTTGATCTAAAATCGCTGGCCCGGGATGAAAGGACCTGGAAGATCGTAGGCGCTGTTTTTCTTCTAATTGCTTTATTTCTTTTTATTTCTTTTATCTCCTATCTCTTTACATGGAAAGAAGACCAGGCGGTGGCAAAGCTGGGACTTTCAGCACTGCTCGATAATGACAAACCTGTCGCCAACCTGCTCGGCCGGTTTGGCGCTGTGGTTTCACACTTTTTTATATTTAACGGATTTGGAATTGCCTCATTTCTTATCTGTACATTCTTTTTTGTAGTCGGTGTGAATCTCCTGTTCCGCCGCAAAGTTTTTTCTATATGGAAAAACATGAAATATGTTACAGTTGGATTGCTGGTATTATCTGTTTCTCTTGCTTTTATTTTTGCAAAAAACGATTTCCCTTTTGGTGGTGGAGTAGGGGATATGATCAACAGGAAGCTTACCGGCGCCCTGGGTAACATTGGAACAGCCGCCATCTTACTGTTACTGGCACTCGGTTATTTTATCTGGCAGTTCAACCCGGCTTTTAGTTTCCCTTTTAAAAAACAGGAGACCGATTCAACTATTGATGAAACAACTGATGAAACAACAATACTGCCTGTAACAACAGGAAAAACTATAAACGATCTGTACAATGGCCAGGATGAAAAAGGTTCAGCAAGTAATTCGATGAAACAGGATGGGGGCCTGGTCATAAATTTTCCTGAAGAAAAAAACCTGCATGATCTTAAGGTGATAGAAAAAGAAGAAACAGCGGAAGAACAGGTTGGAAAAATGGAAGAGCAGCAACCAACGCCGGAAAAAGAAGTAGTGAATGAGATCCTGCATACTCATGATATCGGGCAGGATGAGCCTGAAGAAGAAATAATCTCTCAGGTAAAAGAAAAACCGGCTAAAAAAACAGAAGCAGACCTGGAACTGGAAATAAAAGCTACTTCAGACAAAGTACAGGAGGAAGAATTAACGGAAAACTTGCCTCCATATGAACCTACTCTTGAACTTCGTGATTATAAATATCCCACACTGAGCCTGCTGGATACTCATGGTGATGAAAAGATCATACAGGATATCAATGAACTTGAAAATAACAAAAACCAGATCATTGGCACACTCCGCAATTATGATATTGAGATACAGAAGATCAGCGCTACAGTGGGGCCAACTGTAACTTTGTATGAAATTGTTCCTGCCCCCGGGGTTCGCATTTCAAGAATAAAAAACCTGGAAGACGATATAGCATTAAGCCTTGCTGCTTTGGGCATTCGTATCATTGCCCCAATTCCCGGCAAAGGAACCATAGGTATTGAGGTCCCCAATGCAAAAAAGACAGTAGTAAGTATGAAATCCCTGCTGGCATCCGAAAAATTCCAGCATAATAATTATAGCCTGCCAATAGCCATCGGCAGGAAAATAGAAAACGATAATTATATTGTTGATTTGGCCAGTATGCCCCACCTGCTCATGGCCGGCGCCACGGGGCAGGGTAAATCGGTAGGAATAAATGCCATTCTTATTTCCCTTCTTTACAAAAAACATCCATCCCAACTCAAGTTTGTTTTAATTGATCCGAAAAAAGTAGAACTGAGCTTATATACCCGAATCGAAAAGCATTTTTTAGCCAAGCTGCCGGGAGAAGAAGATGCCATCATTACCGATACGAAAAAAGTGGTTCATACACTCAACGCACTTTGTATTGAGATGGACAACCGTTATGATTTATTAAAAGAAGCCGGGGCAAGGAATATTAAGGAATACAATGAAAAATTCATCAAACGGAAACTAAACCCGCAAAAAGGGCATCAGTATCTTCCGTTTATTGTACTGGTGATCGATGAGTTTGCAGACCTGATCATGACAGCCGGCAAAGAGATCGAATTGCCTATTGCAAGGCTGGCGCAACTGGCCCGTGCCGTTGGTATCCACCTTATTATTGCCACACAAAGACCTTCTGTGAATATTATTACCGGGACGATCAAGGCTAATTTCTCTTCCCGTGTTGCCTTTAAAGTTTCGTCCAAGATTGACTCAAGGACCATCCTCGATACGGGTGGTGCGGAGCAATTAATTGGAAAAGGCGATATGCTTATATCCCATCATGGTGAAATAACCCGTCTGCAATGTGCTTTTGTGGATACTCCTGAAATTGAGGAGGTTGTTGAATTCATCGGTAAACAGCGGGGTTACCCGCAGGCATTCCTGTTACCGGAATATATTGACGAAAAGGAATTGGAAGGAAAGGATTTTGATCTTTCCGACCGGGATTCTTTATTTAATGATGCAGCCAGGTTAATTGTTCAAAATCAGATCGGCTCCACTTCTTTATTGCAACGGAGAATGAAATTGGGTTACAACAGGGCCGGCAGGTTAATGGATCAGCTCGAAGCAGCCGGGATTGTGGGCCCGAACCAGGGTAGTAAAGCAAGGGATGTTTTAATAAAAACTGAGATGGAATTACAAGAGTATCTTTCAAATTTAGGATAATAAGTCCCTCTCCCTAGGAGCAACCGAGTGGAGCGAAGGTTGGGACCGCAGGTCGCTTAGGGAGAAGCCAACTTCTTGATATGCCGGGATAATGAGTTAGTGGCTTGTTAATATAAATGGTCTCGCACCAGGGGGGACAACCCGGTATGGTCATTGCCTGTCCTACTGCGTACTAGGTAGTCCGATTTAAACGGGACGAAATAGTATAGCTATTATTCATTTATCTTTACCCGCTCCGCGGCGGAGCGCCACACAAACCACCATTGATGAAAAAGTTTTATTTACCCGCCATTTTGCTTGGAATAAGCTTTTTGGCTTCAGCACAGGTTAAGAATGATCCTGCCGCCAAGGCCATTCTTGATGGGGTAAGTGCCAAATTCAAAACTTTCAGTACTGTTCAGGCAACATTTAGTTATAAGGTCGAAAATGCAGCTGGCAAGGCCCTTTCTAACAAGACCGGCTCGATCATGATGAAAGGAACCAAATACAGGGTGAGTTTCAGCGGGCAGGAAATTTATTGTAATGGTATCACTGTATGGAATTATGACAAGGCTGCGAACGAAGTCACGATCAGCAACCTGGATGCTTCCAGCGGCATGATCACACCACAAAAATTGTTTACCAATTTTTACGACAAGGATTTTTTATACATGCTTAATGGAGAAAAAAAACTTGGGAACAGAACTTTGCAGGAAATTGAAATGACACCGGTTGATAAAACCAAGCCGTTTCATAAAGTATATGTGCAGGTGGATAAGTCGGCCAAAACTATTTACAGTACTAAAGTGCTGGAGAATGCCGGGAACAGGTATACTTACACAATAAGTACCATGAAGACAAATAAACCGTTGGCCGATAATCTATTTGTTTTTGATAAGACGAAATATCCCGGTGTAGAGGAGGTGGATTTGAGGTAAGCTAACAGCTTATAGCTATTAGCTAATAGCTTTTCTTAATTTCACCAATTGCGTTAATAATTTTTCCAGCAGATCAAGTTTCAGCATATTGGCTCCATCACTTTTTGCTTTGGATGGATCAGGATGTGTTTCTATAAATAAACCATCCGCCCCGGCTGCGATGGCGGCCCTGGCCATTGTTCCGATCAATTGTGGATTGCCGCCTGTTATTCCTGATGCCTGGTTCGGTTGTTGAAGAGAATGAGTAACATCCATGATCACCGGAACAGCATGCGCCTGCATGGCCGGAATGTTCCGGTAATCAACAACGAGATCCTGGTAGCCGAAGGTGGTACCTCTTTCTGTCAGCATTACTTTATTGTTACCGGCATTGCGGATTTTATCCACTGCAAACTTCATGGCTTCGCCGCTTACAAATTGTCCTTTCTTTACATTCACAATTTTTCCTGTCTTTGCAGCCGCTACCAATAGATCGGTTTGCCGGCACAGAAAGGCAGGTATCTGTAGTACATCTACATAGTTGGCTGCTTTAGCTGCTTCTCCGGAAGAATGAATATCAGTAACAACAGGAAGTGAAAACTGGTTGCCGATATTTTGAAGCATTTTCAAAGCGATATCATCTCCGATTCCTGTAAAGGAATCAGCACTTGTCCGGTTGGCCTTGCGGTAAGATGATTTAAAAATATAGGGGATGCCCAGTTTTTTGCAGATTGTTGAAACCTTTTCTGCTACTTCTATGATCAGGTCATTGCTTTCCACCACGCAGGGGCCCGCCAGCAAGAAGAAATTTTTTTCATCATATGATTGAGCCTCAAATAAGTCCTTCAGGAATTTTTCCATCCGGCAAAGATAATAGGGAAGGCGCAAGGCACAAGCTGAAGGGTTTTAAATCAGGTATTGTTAGAATGTCTTGTGCCTTGTATCTTGTGCCTTTATAAAGCCTGCTATGTCAAAAGAAAAAATACTTGTCATCGGCGCCTCCGGGCAAATAGGAGTAGAGTTGACACTTGCATTAAGGAAAATATACGGGAACGCTAATGTGGTGGCCTCAGACCTGCGGGAGGAAAACGAATTGCTGAAAGGCACCGGCCCCTATGTAAGCCTGGATGTGATGAATAATGAAATGCTGCATGTGCAGGTGATCCGGCAGGGTATCACCCAGGTTTACCTGCTGGCCGCTATTCTTTCTGCTACCGGCGAAAAAAATCCCGGGCTTGCCTGGAACCTGAATATGCAAAGCCTTTTGAATGTGCTGAACATTGCCAGGGAAGAAAAACTGCATAAAATATTCTGGCCTTCTTCGATTGCTGTATTCGGGCCTACGTCTCCGAAAAAGAATTGCCCGCAGCAAACGATTATTGAACCCACGACGGTTTATGGCATCAGTAAATATGCCGGAGAATTCTGGTGCAATTATTTCCACCAGCGATTTGGAGTGGATGTAAGAAGCATCCGTTACCCGGGTTTGATTTCTTATAAATCGGCTCCCGGCGGCGGCACCACCGATTATGCCGTTGAAATCTATCACCAGGCGCTGGAAGAAAAAAAATATCAATGTTTTTTAAAAGAAGACACCTACCTGCCCATGATGTATATGCCCGATGCCATCCGGGCCACGATTGAATTGATGGAAGCTTCGGCTGATAAAATATCTGTCCGGACTTCTTATAATGTATCCGCGATGAGCTTTTCTCCTAAAGAAATTGCTGCAGAGATCAAAAAGCATATACGCGGCTTTTCTATTTCTTACAAACCCGATTACCGGCAGGCTATTGCTGAAAGCTGGCCGCAGAGCATTGATGATTCAGTGACAAGAAAAGATTGGGGATGGAAAGAGGAATTTGATCTGACAGCTATGACAAAGGATATGCTGGAGAACTTACAGAAATAATCAATCAACAATTCCATTCTTCACAGCGAACATCACCAGCCCGGCAGTGTTACGTACGCCAATTTTTTCAATCAACCGCTGCCGGATACCTTCTACGGAACGGGGACTCAGAAAAATTTCTTTGGCTATTTCAATGGCCGTTTTTTCTTCACAGATCATTTTCAGGACTTCCTGCTCTCTTTCGGTAAGGTCAATGTTCTGGTTGAAAGATGGCTTCAGGTTATTTTTCAGTACTAATTTTTTCAGCAGCGCTTTATTGACTACATCATTAAAATAATAACCGTTCTCATGCACGGCATAAATTGATTTTATTATTTCATCCGGTTCGGCATTCTTCAATAAATAACCATTCGCCCCGTTTTCCATCAAATGAATAATAAATTTATCATCTTCATACATCGTTACTACCAGCACTTTGATCGCGGGATATTTTTTTCGCACCTGCTTGGTAGCTTCCATGCCGTCCATAAGGGGCATTTTAAGATCCATGATGATAACATCAGGAGATATTGTTTCTAATGCTTTCATCAGGTCTTCGCCATTATCTGCTTCGCCTATGATATCCATATTGCTATCGGCTGACAGGCCCACTTTCAGGCCGTCACGATAGATTTTATAATCGTCCGCAATAGCAATTTTTATTTTACTCATTGGTAGTTGATTTAACCGGTATATGAATATTGATGCGATAGCCTTCGTCGCCGCTGATAAAATGGATCGTTCCCTTCAGCAATATAATCCGGTTTTGGATATTTTTTAACCCCAGCCCTTCTTTTTGATAGCGGAGTTCTTCAAACTGCTCCTGGGTCAGCCCATCGCCATTATGAAAAAGGACGAGGTCCAGTTCCTTTCCCTTCAGTGTTGAACTGATAAGGAACTCGGTGGCTTTGGCATATTTCAGGATATTATTGATCAGTTCCTGCACCATACGGTACATGCTGATGTCGTCGTCAGGATTCACGGTTTTATAATTATCATCCAGCGCCGTGGTAGCATTGAGTATGGTGCCCTCTGTTACTTTACGGACAAAATGCCGGATGGCCTCATTAAGGCCAAATTCTTTTAAGATGTTGGAGTGCAGGTTATGGGAGATGCCTCTTACTCTCTGTATCACATCATTTAGCAGCTCCTTGCCTTTCTCATAGAGTTTTTTGTCTTTTTCATCCAGGCTTTCTTCTTTGATACCCAGCAGGTGCAACTTGGCTGAAGATAAAAAAGCCCCCACTTCATCATGCAGGGTTTCGGCAATGCGGTGCCGTTCTGTTTCCTCGCTTCTTACGGCAGCTTCTATCAGTTGGTTTTGCTGTTGTTCACGGAGCTTTTCCATGGCGATGCGATGCTGATTTTTTTTGCGCTGGGTAAGAAGAACAGCCAGCAGCACACTTACCACCAGCAACAGCATAACGGCAATGCCAATAATGACAAGAAACCGTATGTCATTCGTGTTTTGATTCATGGGGAATTAAAAATATTAATCGAATGTATAATGTCACATTGAGCTTTCAAAGACTCCAAAGCGAGATTGCGTAGATACTCCCGCACAATGCGTAGTTATACGCATCAGTAACTTAATATGCAGATGTGACAGATCTATTCGTTTAAAAATAAAAAATATTTTTTTATGCAGAACCGGCTGTGTCTTGTTGTTTTTTACTTTGATAAAGTGCCAGGGCAAGTAAAATACAAAATACAACAAAGATTACCTGGTATATTCTCATCATTAAAAAAGCAAAAGAGAGATCCTTATTGTAGGTTCTGTTATACATCGGGTAAATAAATAAGAAGATAAAAAACGTAATCGCTTCATACAGGCAAACGGCGGCACAGATAATAAAGGTGGGGTGTTTAAGCCAGTTGGTCTGGCTTTCTTCGATTATGGACCGGAAAAAATAAAACATGCAGCAAATAAGAAGAACGATACTTCCTGCTGTAAAGTGACGGGTGCTTAATATTTGCGGAGGTTCCCAAAAAGCAAAATTTACCAGAACAAATGCCAGGTAAATAATAATAAGGGCCTTCAAAAAAGCAACGTATTTGTATTTTCTTACTGTAATAATATACAAGCTGAAGAAAATGGTTAATACAAAAGAATGAAGGTTGTAAAAGATATTATTTCCATTATTTGCCCAATTCGGGACCAGGTAATAATATTCGATAAAAAAAATGGCCAGGAAATTCAGGATAAAAGCAGTAATAACATAAAAGATAAGCCACTTCAGATTATGCCCCTTTGGTCTATAAATCAAAATAATGATCAGAGGTATGAGCAATGGCCATACCTCTGACCAATCACGAAGGAATTGGAATATTTTCATTGAGGGGTTTTAATAACTGGATCAACAGTAATATTTTTAGTTGAATCAATAAAAACCCCGCCACAGACTGCACAGGTTGTTGGGCATGCATCCGGTCTGCAATTTTCACATGGCGGGCAGGGAAGAGGCCATTTCCCCAAAAGTATATCGGCAGTATGTGTACCGTCCTTATTAACAGCAGAAGCATCGTAATTCAATATTGTAAAAGGACTATATACATAATTATAAGGTGTAAATTGAATATATTGAAGGCTATCAATTAATTTCCCCTGACTTTTTCCTCCTTTCCAAATATTCCAGTCAGAAATATTGACTAAGACTATACCGGTAGTTATAAAATTAGCCAGATGAATATGTTTTTTATTGCAAGAATCCACAGGAGTTAATTCAGTAAGGCTTTCGTTGATTACTGAGTCACCTTTTTGAATGACTGCAAATACCTTGAAAACAGTACCCGGAAACCCATATGCTGTTCTCAACCGTACAATATTTGATGAGTCATTCGGGTTGATATAGCCCTTTTGAACCCAGTTTTCAATCTGTGCTTTTGTCAATTTAACGCAGGTAGGGTCGTTCGATTTTTTCTCAACCTTGCTGCAGGATGAAACTGCAAGCATTACAAGGCAACCTAGTAATGCAATGGCCGAAAGCCTGAAGCATTTGTAAAAGAATTGATTTTTTTGCATAAAAGTTGGTTTTAGGTGGTTAAAAAAGACGGCAGGGAGTTTAATGAGGGGTGGGAAATACTTCTCTAATGTAGGTTACTTATATGATTTTTCAAAATCCTTAACAGATCAGGTAGATACTCGCATTGCTCAGTAGTTATACGCAGCTACTCAATTTTTCAGTCTTTTTTTGTTTGTTTAGCGCCGGGGTTTAAGTAGATACTCTTTATAAAACGTAGGAGTACTGATGCGGGCGTGGCGTCATTACCACGCAGTTGTTAATGCGCTTTAAGAGTTCATTTACCCTGTTTCATTTTTACGCATATCCTACCTTGTTTCCCGCCCATCGTTGAGGAAAAATTGTGTCATAAAACTTTTTTTATGACACGTTTCATCTTCATCAGCAGTTTCTTCCTGGTAATGATTTCAATGACCTCTTTTAGCGCCTCAGCAGGTACTGATCAGTCAACAGCAGTAACAGTAAGTAATACGAAAGAGACCGGATCTGCCTCTGCTTCTGAACCGATGCCGCAGTTCCCGGCTACCAGAACGGTACCCCCTGTGGCTCCCGGAGAAAAAGCTCATACACCCAAAATAGATGAACTGCCCCATATTCACCATTTTCATAAAGAAAGAGTGAAGAAAGTTAAACGTCACCATAAAAAAGTCTGGACGATCAGTATGCTGATACTGGTATTCTGCCATATTTCAATACTCATAATGGCCTATATGCATGTTGCCCCGCACTAAAGAATATACTGAAGAAAAGAAGAGTTAAAAACGCAGGATCGTAAAATGGTCAAATAGTTTCAAAGGAAGTTCAAGGATCTCCACCCCGGCAACCACGGCCCGGGGTGGCCCTTTTTTGCACCACTCTGTAAACGATGCCAGTTGCTCTTGTGTACCGGTAGCAATAATGTGAACGTTCCCATCCCGCTGGTTATTAACCTGGCCTGTCAGCCCCAACTCAAGAGCTTTTTCCTTAGCACTTTGGCGGTAATAAACTCCCTGAACTTTGCCGGTAATGGTGATTGATATTGTGCGTTGCATCGGGCTTAAAATTCAATCATGCTCACAATTTCTTCCAGGTATTGCTGGTCTGTGCTGTCAAACTGGTTGTATTCACTGCTGTCAACGTCAAGCACGGCCACCACTTTATTGTTTCGTATTACCGGCACCACAATTTCTGACCTGGACAGGCTGCTGCAGGCTATATGACCGGGGAACTGTTCAACATCCGGCACTATCAGTGTTTTGGCCTGGGCCCAACTGTTGCCGCAAACGCCTCTGCCTTTTTTAATTCTGGTGCAGGCTACCGGCCCCTGGAATGGCGCAAGTACCAATTCATCATTTTCACCCCCCGGCTCGCCTACCAGAGTTTTAACGAAGGCAGAAGTTTTAACATAGGAGGGTTTAACCACATAAAACCCCACCCAGAGCCAGCCAAATTGTTCTTTTAAGGCCGCTACCACATTGGCCATATTGGCAACGAGGTCGGGTTCCCCGTCTAATAACCCTTTGACCTGGGGAATCAGTGACTGATATTGTTCAGCTTTATTGCCGGCGATGATCTCTAAGTCTTCTGCCATAGGGCAAAGGTAAAGGTCTTGTTATACAGAAAACAATGGATGGCTGACGGAAGGTCAAAAGGATTTACTTAAAAAAATAATCATTTTTCCAATATGCTTTTGCATTTAAATGAAATGAAGTTGTAATTTTATTGTCCCCATAAACAA
>JBGPKR010000055.1:0-19776 GCA_041486045.1 Chitinophagaceae bacterium
AGGTATGTAGATACAGGTAATTTAAGCGAACAGGATAAACAATTGCTTACCTCGCTGCGGAAGTTACAAGAAGGAGAGATCAATAAATACATCAGCCGCAACTCTCCTTTCTCCGGGATATGGGAAAATATCATTCACCAGGAAGAAGATGACCTGCCGGATGAGACGAAAGAGCTGATGGCTGAATACCTGTTACCCAAACTGAAAAAGATTTTTACCGAATCAGCAGACAATCCCTTTGTATTTCTGCTGCCGGGAAAAAAACCATTTAAAACAAATAACCTGGCACAACTGCAATTGCAGGCGGAAGAAGCAAGACCTCATTTTATTATTAAGAAAAATTCACATTATACTATTCATTGCCGGGTGAATGCCGGTGGTATCGAATATGATCTTGCTGATAATGAAAGCAACAGCCCGCTTTTCTTTTTGTACAATCACCAGGTTTATTTGTGGAAGAATAATGATGTCATTCATTTAATAGACAAATTTTTACCGGAGGGGAAAATGAATGTACCGGTGGAAGAATGGAGTAAAACGTTAAACCAGCTCATTCTTCCGTTGGCAAAGGAGCATAAAGTGGATTTTGACAAATCACTGGTACAGGAAATAAAAGATGGCAACCCGGATGTAAAATTATTTTTGCTGGAAAAAGGAGATTACCTCGTTTTTCAACCATCTTTCTCTTATAAAGGTTATGAAACAAGAGTAAAGGACAGGGACGAAATGATAGTGCCGCAGGGGGATAAGGTCCTGGTTGTTCATCGTAACCGGGAAAAGGAAAACGAATTCCTTCAAAAAATACAAAACCTGCATTCCGGGTTTGTTTACAATGAAGACTCGTCATCATTGGTATTAAAAGGAACGGATGTGCTGAAAAATAACTGGTTTTTTTTGTTTGTGGATGCCATGAAAGAAATGAAGACGCCGGTCTTTGGCTTTGATGCATTAAAAAATTTCCGGTTCAACACAGCCAAACCCCAAACAAAAATTTTCATCAGCAGCAATACGGATTGGTTTGATGCCAAAGTGGATATTGTTTTTGGCGACCAGCAGGTAACAGTAGCAGAAGTGAAACGGGCACTGGCCAATAAACAACAGTTTGTACAACTGAATGACGGCACACTGGGTATTTTACCCGAAGAATGGCTGAAAAAATATTCATTGCTTTTCAGGGTGGGCGAAGGCAAAACCGATTCACTGAAATTATCCCGCTATCATTTAAGTGTGATTGATGAATTATATGAAACGAGGAATGAAGAAGAACTGATGGTGCAGCTCGAAGAAAAATATGAAAACCTGAAAGAATTTAACAAGATAAAGGAAATCGACCCTCCCTATACATTGAAAATGATATTGCGACCCTACCAGGTGTCGGGGTATCAATGGCTCAATTACCTGAAAGACATTAAATGGGGCGGCATACTGGCAGATGATATGGGTCTGGGCAAAACGGTGCAGGCATTATCCTTCCTGGAATTTTATAAAAAGGAATTGGGCAATATAAAGGCATTAGTGGTTTGCCCCACAACCCTGATCTATAACTGGGAGAATGAAATAAAAAAATTCACTCCTAAGTTGACCTGGCGCATCCATCATGGCGCTGTAAGAACAAGAATAAAAGAAGAATTGATGGACCATGATATCACGATCACAACCTATGGCACTTTGCGTAGTGATATAAAATTGCTGATGAGCATGGAATTTGATTATGTGATACTGGATGAAAGCCAGGCCATTAAAAATCCTTCGAGTAAAGTGACAAGGGCAGCGGGTTTATTACATGCAAAGAACCGCCTGTGCATGAGCGGAACGCCACTGCAGAATAATACATTTGACATTTTTGCACAAATGAATTTCCTGAACCCCGGCATGCTGGGGACCATGGAGTTTTTCCGCCAGGAATTTTCCATCCCCATTGACAAGTTTGGCGACCAGGACAGGAAAGAGCATCTTAAAAAAATCCTCTATCCATTTATATTGAGAAGAACAAAAGAGCAGGTGGCAAAAGATCTTCCTGAAAAACAGGAAATCATTTTATTCTGTGAGATGGAAGAAGAGCAGCGGAATATTTATGATGCATACCGGAATGATTTCCGCAACCAGATATTAGGAACCATAGAAACACAGGGCATTCATAAATCACAGCTTACCATTTTGCAGGGATTAATGAAACTGCGGCAGATCTGCGATTCACCGGCGATACTGAACGAGCCCGAAAAATTTGACAACCATTCCATCAAATTAGATGAGCTGGCGAGAGAGTTAAGTGAGGATATGGGTAATCATAAAGCATTAATTTTTTCACAGTTCCTGGGTATGCTTGCTTTAATAAAGGCAAAGCTGGAAGAACTCGGGATCAAGTATGAATATTTTGACGGCAGCACTTCGGCGCCGGACAGGGAAAAAGCGATACAAAATTTTCAGAATAATGAGGACATACGTGTGTTTCTTATTTCTCTCAAAGCAGGCGGAGTGGGTCTTAACCTGACCGCTGCTGATTATGTTTATATCGTTGACCCCTGGTGGAACCCGGCCGTGGAGCAACAGGCCATTGACCGGACACACCGTATTGGCCAGACCAAAAACATATTTGCCTACCGCATGATCTGCAAGGATACCATTGAAGATAAAATACTGCAACTGCAGGAAAAGAAAAGAGCATTGGCCAAAGACATCATCTCCGATGATTCATCCTTTGTAAAGGCACTGACGAGGGAAGATGTTGAGTATTTGTTTAGTTAAGTGTTTTCCCCTAGAAAATAAGAAATTCACTTTCTGACATTGATGGATTAATTAAATTGAAATTACCTTAGAAATTGAACTTTTTATTCTAAAACATAATACAATGTTGAATAAAATAGCGATTATAATAATTCCAATAGTTGCTCTTTTTTTGTCCTTCAAATCATTTCAAAAAGCCAATAGCCTTCCAAGGCTTCCGGTTTTGTTGGCATATAAAAACATTACCCCCGATAGCATTCAAACGTTTATCAAACTTTATTTACAGTCAAAAAAAGTAAAAGTGGTGGATCGGGATGAATTAACAAAATTAGTGGCAGATGAAATAAACTCCGCTGCAGAAGAGTTTTATAGAAATGGGAATTCCAATAAAAATGCTGAAAAATTTATTGGAGACAGGCTTGATCCGGTTGGCAATATTATTCTTTGGAATTATTTAATACTCAGGGAATGGATTCTTCTTATTTGATAGACAGCATCCAATGGAAAATAAATTATGTGCCTGCAAAAGATACGATTCCTGCCGTACGAAGGAAGTTTATCAGTCTGGATAGAAGTCAGGAAAAACTCTATATTACTTTAAAATCATTTATTGATGAAGTGCTTTCTTCCGGCTATTTAAAGTAAATACCTGAGAGAACGTATAAACAAAAATTTATGAAGTTTCTCTTTTTAACCCTGAGTATTTTTATTTTAGTTTCTTCAAATGCCCAATACAGTACCGACACACTTTACAGAAAATATACAAATGGCTTAATATATCGCCTCGGCGGTTCCATTATTAAGGGCAATGAAAGAATAACTTTTCAGGAATTATCAAAAGAGTTTTCAATGTCGGAGCTCGGAAAGGACCAGTATAACCTGGCGAAAAGAAAAAGAACTACAAGCCTTATTTTACGGCTTATCTCAACTGGCTGCGGTATAGGAGCCTTGTCGCTTATAAATAATAACAGAGACCTTTCGATAGGATTATTAGCTGGCCAGTTTGTTACATTGTTTGGCTCATCCTCTGTTCAGCAGGCATCGCAACGCAACTTAGACCAGGCCATCTGGATACGCAACAAAGATTATCTATTCCCTGCAGGCCGGTAGCCGTTTATCGTTATTATTATTTATTCATCCTTTTTCCTCAAAAATTATCTCTTTTCCGAAGGTTATTCCCGGTTATTACGTCTATTTTCGTACACTTATTACACTGATTATGAAGAAAATTTTTACCTTATCTGTCCTGGTACTATCCTTATTCACTGCTGCCCATGCCCAGAAAGCCGATGGAAGCATCAAAGGAAAACTGCTGGACACAGCCGCCAAACAGCCCCTCAGCGAGGCTACCGTTTCGGTTATCAACAGCAAAGATTCTTCACTGGCAACCTTTACTTTATCTAACAAACAGGGAGTTTTTGAAATAAAAGGATTGGAAGAAGGGGATTATCAACTGGTGATCTCCCATCTCGGTTTTGAGACATTCAAAAAAACAGTTTCCATTACAGCAACCGCCAAAGCCATTAACCTCGGCGACCTGCAGGTGCAGAAAGAATTTAAAACACTTGAAGGGGTTACGGTGACCAATGATGCGCCGGTTATTATTAAACAGGACACGATTCAATTCAGGGCAGATGCTTTTAAAACAAAACCCAATGCAACGGTGGAAGACCTGCTGAAAAAAATCCCGGGTATGCAGGTGGATAAAGACGGAACAGTGAAAGCGCAGGGAGAAACCGTGCAGAAAGTATACGTGGACGGGAAAGAATTTTTTGGCAACGATCCCAAGCTCGCCACAAAGAATTTAACCGCCGACATGGTGGAAAGTGTGCAGGTGTTTGATGATATGAGTGAGCAGGCCAAGTTTACCAAGATAGATGATGGCAGCAAGCAGAAAGCCGTGAACATCAAACTAAAAAAAGATAAGAACAAAGGGATTTTTGGCAGAGCATTGCTGGCAGGTGGTTATGGCGACGGCGGCCGTTACGAAGGGAACCTGAGCTTTAATAAATTCAATGGCAATCAGCGGTTATCATTTCTTTTCAACGCCAATAATATAAACAAGCAGGGATTTTCTTTTTCCGATATCATCAGTTCTATGGGTGGCTTTAGTGGTTTCGGCAGTGGGGGAGGAAATTCAGGCGGGGGCGGAGGTTTTGGTGGCGGCAGTGGTGGATTCGGAGGCGGCGGAATGCAAATGATATCAACCCGCGGGGGAGGCGGACTATTTGGCGGCAACACAGCAACAGGTATTACCAAATCACTTTCTACCGGCTTGAATTTTAATAATGAGATCGGAACAAAGCTGAAGATCAGCGGCAGTTATTTCTTTTCCAATACAAACAATAAGCAGCAACAAAATACTTTTCGCCAGACTTTTTTCCCCGATGATTCCCTTTCTTACCTGACAAAAAACTCCAATGTCAATAATATAAATCAGAATCATCGTTTTAATGTAAGAATGGAATACCAGTTAGATTCCATGAATTCCATTTTGTACACACCCAGCCTTACCCTGCAGCATTCAGATAATACAAATGAAGATTCTTCCACCACTATTTCCAGCAAAGCTGGACAGGAATACCTGGCCTTGTCCAGCCAGACAAAAAACACCAATGAAAGAGACGGGTTAAACCTGAATAACAATTTTCTTTACCGGAAAAAATTTCATCATATCGGAAGAACACTGACACTCGGTTGGAGTAATACCTACGGAGACAGTAAAAGTGAAGGGTTCAATATTTCACCAATAAAATTCTATAAGCAGGACGGGAGTTTACAAAGCAGCAGCAATCAGAACCAGCAGAACAATCAAAAGACAAGCACACACAATAACACAGTAAGCATTTCTTATACTGAACCGGCAGGCCTGAACAAACTCATTGAGCTTAATTATGCATACACGCATAATGCGAGCACATCTGATAAGAAAACATTCAATTACAACCCGGCAACAGATAAATATGATATTACCAATATGCCCCTGACCAACAGGTTTGAAAATGGGTTTGTTGCCAATCGCTTTGGAGCTAACTACCGGGTACAGAATAAAAAATACAATTTCCAATTGGGCATCGGTGTGCAAAGAGCCACATTAACAAGCAACAGTTTCCAGGCTATAACAGGGAAAGACTCTTTAACGCAGCAAAGCTTCACTAACTTTTTCCCGACGGCCAGTTTTAACTGGACCCCCAGCCGCACCAAAGGATTACGCATTAATTACCGCGGCAGAACCAACCAGCCTTCTGTATCACAATTGCAGAACGTCATGGATGTTTCCAATCCTTTGTATGTGAAAACAGGAAATCCTGAGTTGAAGCAGGAGTTTACACACAGCTTTAATACAACATTCAACACATTTAATATTCTCACTTTTAAATTCCTGGCGGCTAATATCAGTTTCAGCACTACTCAGAACAAGATTGTAAACAGCATTGATACAATTAACCGGGCTATACAGCTTACAAAACCCGTAAATATGAACGGGGCTTTTACTACCACTTCATTTTTCACGGTCGGGTTACCTTTTAAAAACAAAAAGCTGAAAGGCTCCAGCCTCAACTTCACTACCCTGGCTTTGTTCAACAAAGATGTAAGCCAGCTATACAAACAAAAAAACATTGTTAAGACCATTACCCTGACACAAACGGCCGGGGCTAATTTCAGCCTGAAAGAAAAATGGGATCTGTCGGGCAACGCAAGCCTGTCTTATTATAATATTAAGTATTCCGTGAACACTGCGTTGAATGAAAACTATCTTTCGCAAACTTATTCAGCTGATATATCCTATACATCAAAAAAAGGGATCATCCTTTCCACCGATATTGATTACTATATAAATTCCGGCCGGACCAATGGCTATAACCAGAG
Source organism: Chitinophagaceae bacterium (assembly GCA_041486045.1). Classification (GTDB taxonomy): domain Bacteria; phylum Bacteroidota; class Bacteroidia; order Chitinophagales; family Chitinophagaceae; genus JJ008. The sequence continues at coordinate 6,595 of JBGPKR010000055.1, forward strand.
CATCCCTTTATGGAATGCCAGTATGAGCAAACAATTGTTCAAAAAGAAAAACGGGGAACTTAAATTTTCTGTCAACGATATCCTGAACCAGAACCAGAGCATTACCCGCAACAATGGCGACAACTACATTGAAGATGTGCGGAGCATGGTGCTGAAGCGTTACTTTATGGTGAGTTTTCTGTTCAACCTGAACCGGATGGGTGGAAAGAACAATCCACAACAAAACATGCCAGGGATGCCGAAATTTATAGAAAGGAATATGCGGAACATGAGAATGTATTAATCGTGTTATTGGTATAATAAATAAGAAATGTCCCGCCTATGACGGGACATTTTACTTCTATGTACCACGCAGCTGCAAAAGCGTAGCAGTATGTTGGGGTTAGTAAAGAAATTTATCAATCAGAACTGTAAACAGCTATTTCCTTCTGTGATGGGGGGTGGCCACATGGGATGACCCTGAAATAAGAACTGACAATACAGATTTCAGCAAACGCAAAATATTAAATGAAGGTTTGTAATAATGGCGGTAAATCTTTGCCGATTGGTGTGAATGAACGAGATGTTTGTTTTTCATATCGGGATAGTTTTAAAAAGGGTTAACGAATGAACCAGCTTAAAAGTATTAAAAAAAAGTAAAAACTTATAATATTGGCACCTGTTATTAACCCGATAAATCCAGGAAGGATGAAAAAACCCGTAAAATCACTTGTTCTTACTACGATTGTTTATTATTAATCCGCCCGATATTTGTTCTTTAAAAAAATCAGAGGAGTGATATGTCACCGGGGAAGTCATGAACATCTGACGAAAGAAGTACAGTCCGGGGAAACTCCAACATATAAACATTAACCTTCATTAACATTAAACCAAGCCCTGTTAACCCATATTGCCGGAGGCTAAGAATATTTTCGTAGCCGAAACAAGATAGCTATGAGAAAGATTTACCTGTTGACATTGTCGGTTTGTTTTACCACTTTTTTATGGGCGCAAAAAAATGGCACGGTGAAAGGACTTGCTTTTGATACCATCAGCAAGCAACCCGTAGCTGCTGCCACCATTACTGTGCTGGAAAAGAAAGATTCTTCATTGGTCACTTTCAGCATGACGGGTAATGATGGCCGGTTCGAACTCAAGGGGATCCCCAATGGCGAATACCGGCTGATGATAACCCATGTCAATTATCACAACAGCAATATTTTTTTCAGCATCTCCGATAATAATAAGAATGCAGAACTGGGAAATATCGTGATGAATGATAAAACAAAAGTGCTGGCAGAAGTAATTGCAAGGAACGAAGAACCGCCTGTTACATTGATCAATGATACAGTTCAGTACAATGCCGGTTCTTTTAAAGTGCCGCCCAACGCTAATGTGGAACAGCTGCTGAAAAAATTACCGGGAGTAAAAGTGGAAAAAGACGGAACAATAAAAGCCCAGGGAGAAAAAGTAAATAAGGTATTAGTTGACGGGAAAGAATTTTTTGGTAACGATCCTAAGATCGCAACCAAAAACCTGCCGGCCGATGCAGTGGACAAAGTGCAGGTCTATGACAAACAAAGCGATCAGGCTCAACTGACCGGCTTTGAAGACGGCAATTATGAAAAGACCATTAACCTGAAATTGAAAAAAGACAAAAAGAAAGGTTTGTTTGGTAAAGTGAATGCGGGCGCCGGCAACCATGAACGCTATGAAGGAAAGTTCAATGTTAATTCATTTAAAGGAGCAAGGCAATTATCTGCTATTGGTATGGGCAATAATACCAATGCCGAAGGATTTTCATTTATGGACATCCTCAACTTTACCGGCGAACTGGCCCGGATGCAGCGGGGCGGCGGTGGCAACATCAATATAAATGTATCAGGGGACGATGCAGCGGCGATGGGATTAAACGGAGGCAACCGTAACAGCGGTATCAATACGGCATGGGGCGGGGGATTTAATTATAATAATATAATCGGGACCAAACTTGATTTCCAGAGCAATTATTTTTATAACCGCTATAATCCCAATTCGGAAAGTCATATTCAGCGGCAATACTTTCTGCCCGATTCCTCTTATTTCTATAACCAGAATTCCCTTACCGATAACCTGAGCAACAGCCACCGGCTTAACCTAAACACATTGTACCAGGTGGATTCAATGAACTCTATCCGTATCATTCCGTCATTAAGTTTCCAGAAAACAAACAACCGGTCGCAAACAGATTACCAAACCCTGTCAGAAGATAAACAATTGACCAATGAAGGCTTCAGTAATAACACGGCAACCAACAAGGGGTATAATTTTAAAAATGATATTATCTGGCGGAAAAAGTTTGCAAGGAAGGGAAGAACTTTTTCACTGACCCTGCAAACCAGCCTCAATGAAAGCGATGGTGACGGAAGCCTTTCTTCTATCAACAGTTTTTACAACCCCAATGGTTCGTTATTGAAGAGGGATACATTGAATCAGAAAAGCAGCACCCGGGGAGACCTGCGGGGTTATAATGTAAAAGCCGTTTATACCGAACCCATCTGGAAAAGATCGCTTCTTGAATTCAGCGTGGGTAAAAATGACAGTAAAAGCACTTCACAAAAAATAACGCATGATTATAATAAACTGAATGGTAAGTATGACCAGCTGAACAGCACATTGACCAATGATTTTGAAAATACCTATGGTTATGCCAGCGCCGGTATCCGCATGAGGACACAAAAGAAAAAATATAATTATGCCCTCGGGCTTTCCTGGCAACAGGCAGAGCTGGATGGGAAAATTATAATAAGCGGCAATAAAGACTCTGTTATAAGCAAAACATTCAGAAACTTTTTACCCAATGCAAGGTTCCAGTATAATTTTACCAAATTCAAGTCACTGGCCCTGGGTTATACTACTTCAACGAATCAACCCTCCATGTCGCAGCTACAGCCGGTACCCGACAACAGTAATTCGCTGAACATTAAAGAAGGGAACCCGGACCTGAAACAGGAATACAACCACAATATCATGGGGCACCTCAATTTATTGTCGCCTTACAGGAATAAGAACCTGTTTATGTTTTTTAACGTGCAGACCACACAGAATAAGATCGTTAATTATGATACGGTAAGCCAGCTGGGAGTGAAAACAACAAAACCGGTAAATGTGAACGGGGTGTATAACCTGAACAGCAGTATCAGCTACAGCATGCCGGTTCGTTTCCTGAAAGGAAGTGTTGAGATCAGCAGCAATACAGGATTGTTTAAAACCAAACAGTTTATCAATAAAGTTGGTAATGCTATCAGGACATTATCATTTGGTCCTGACCTGCGCCTGGATATGAACCCTACGGAGAAACTGAATATAACTGTTGGTGCAGGGATTAATTACAATAAAACAAAATATTCTCTGCAATCAGCCCTGAACACTAATTATCTTTCCCAGGAATACAATGCATCCATTGACTGGCAAATGCCGAAACAATTTTTCTTTTCTACTGATTTTACGTACACCGTCAACAGCCAGCGGGCAGCCGGTTTTAATACGAAAGTGCCGATATGGAATGCCCGCATCAGCAAACAGGTGCTGAAGTACAACCGGGGAGAAATAAAATTCAGCGCTATTGACCTGCTGAACAGGAACATTGGCATCAGCCGGAATACCAACAACAACTATATTGAAGACAGCCGGGTAAAAACGCTGCGGCAATTCTTTTTACTCAGCTTTACCTATAGTTTGAGTAAAACGGGATTGAACAATGAAGCTGGGGGCGGGATGAGGATGATAATGAGATAATATTAAGTAGAAACGGGTAGCGAAAAACTAAACAGGCTTCCTTTGCCATAACCTGATTCTACAGAAATCATTCCGCCCTGCGCTTCAATAAACTCCTTACAGATAGCCAACCCTAATCCTGTGCCCTCTTTTGTGCCCGGTACACGGAAGTAGCGGTCAAATATTTTGTCTTTGTATTGCGGGTCAATACCTTTTCCAAAATCCTGAACACCAAATTCAATATTGTTCTCATGCTGGCGGATGCTTACAACAATTTCAGCATTTTCAGGTGAATAGCGTATGGCATTGGTTAAGAAATTATTCAGCACCCAGGTTGTTTTATCGGCATCAGCTTTTACAGCAGGGAGATTCCCCGGTATTTGTTGTTGAATGCGGATGTTTTTTTCTTTTGCTACATTTTGAACCGATTCAAGGGCCTTATTAACCAATGCTGTTGGTTGTACAGCCAGCAGTGTCAATTGTATCTTTCCGCTTTCCACCTGCGACATATCCAAGAGCTCACTAAGAATGCGGAGTAATCGTTTATTATCATCCTTCAGGCTTTGCACCAATTCTTTTTGTTCAGCAGTCAATGGTCCAACCCGTTCATCTTCCAGTAACTTCAGGCTGAAATCTGAAGAAGCAAGCGGTGTCTTTAATTCATGTGAAATGGTTGCGATGAAATTCGTTTTTGCCACATCTAATTCTTTGAAAGGAGTAATATTTTTCAACACAATTACATGGCCGGCTTTATTGTCCTGGTAGTTAATGTCAACAATTTCTTTGGCAAAATAGTTTTCTTTTCCATCCACGACAATCTTAAAAGGGATGCTGGTTTCTTCGTTGATCAAAAACCGGAACAAATCATTTCTTTTTTTCACATCTTCCTGTGCCAGGCCGATAATATCCTGTTCTTTCAAATTCAATAATTGCAGCGCCTGCTGATTGGCAAACAGCACTATCCCTTTATTATCTATACCAATGCTGGCATCTTTCAGGGAATTGATAACCGTCTCGGCTCTTTGTTTTTCAAACATGATCTTGGAGAGATTGCTATGATCATATTCATCCAGCTTTTCTGCCATGCTGTTAAAAGCATTGGCCAGGTCACCAAATTCATCTTTCCGGTTCAGGTGTATGCGCTGAGTGTAATTTTTGTTGGCAATTGCCTTTATACCTTCTGTCAATGACGCCACCGGGGAAGCAACCAGGGAAGGGAAATTAAACACGAAGGTAAATCCCAGCAGGAGACAAATGGTCAGGCAAATAGTGATGATCGTTTTTGCCCTTTGGGCAGAAGCCTGCGCCGCCTGATTCTTTCTGTTAATAGCCTGAAGGTTCACCTGCATGATCTGGCTGATGTCTTTTCGGATCAGGGCAGAAAGTGAATCAGGATGTTTTTGTTGTTTTAATTTTTCAAAGTTTTGCCGCAGTGACATCGTGAATTCTTTTTCCCCCGGCTCCGTGATATTTTTTTCCTGAGACCGAAGATTCTTTTCAAAATTTTTAAAAACAATTGCGCTGTCCTTTCCGGCCAGGGCATCCAATTCCTTCATCATGTCCATGGAATAGTTCAGTGTTTCGTAATTATCTTTTACAATGCCTTTTGAATCTTCGCTGAGCCGGTTTAAAAAATAATAACTTACCGATGCTACCAGGATCAGCAGCGCAAATAAAAAAATTCCTCCAAGGGCTACCTTGGTTTTTAGTTTAATGGCCATCAGGACAGAATGATGAGGTCCACATCGTTTTTAGAAAGTGTTTTTAATAATTGGTTGAATACATTGGTACGTAAGATAACCTGGAACAATTTTAAATGAGGTTTCCCGATGCAGACAGTGGTAATTTTTTTTTCTTCCACTGTTTCCATGATTGCCTGGGCTATATTATTGTGTTTTACCTGGATCACTTCACCCCCCAGTTCTGTTGCATTCTTAAAATTGTTGATCAGGTGCCGTTGCGCTGCCAGCGGAATTTTATCCATCGCTTCTTTCGGCGTTTGCACATATAATACATACCACTGGCTGTTATAATAAGAAGCCAGCCGGGCAGTTTTCCGGATAATATGCTGTGCCGTTTCGTGGCTGGAAGAGATACAGGCCAGGAAATGCTCATGCCGCCATGATTTTTCTTTGCCGGTAACCTCATAGTCAACTTTTCGTTCCACCTGCCCGGCCACTTCTTTTAAAGCCAGCTCCCGTAATTGTAATATTTTTTCCGGCTTAAAGAAATTTTGTAATGCCTGCTGAACTTTACTGTGGTCATAGATCTTTCCTTCTTTCAGACGGGTAATAAGCTCATCGGCGGTAAGATCAATATTCACCACTTCATCTGCCATCTGCAGGAGTTTGTCAGGCACTCTTTCTGCTACTTCCACCCCGGTAATAGCTTTTACATCTTCATTGATGCTTTCAATATGCTGGATATTAATAGCAGAGATCACATCAATTCCCGCTTCCATTATATCGAGCACATCCTGCCAGCGTTTTTCATTTTTACTGCCGGGAATATTGGTATGCGCCAGTTCATCTATTATAACTACATCGGGCTGTAATAATAAAATGGCCTGTACATCCAGTTCGTCTAATTCTTTGCCTTTGTAAAATACTTTCCGGCGGGGGAGTACCGGTAATCCTTCAATAAGAGCCTCTGTTTCTTTTCTTCCATGTGTTTCCACGTACCCCACCTTTACATTCACATCATTGCGAAGCAGCGTATGCGCTTCCTGGAGCATACGATAGGTTTTGCCCACACCGGCACTCATGCCGATATAGATCTTCAGTTTGCCCCGGTTATCGGGACGATTCAGATCTAAAAATTGCTGAACCCTTTTTTCTTTATTTTCCTGCTCGGTCATTTAAAATTTTAAGGCAAGAGATGTTGTAACAAAATTATTGGTATCAGTAACTGAATTTGTTTTTACAAAAACAGCATCTTTACTGTGTAAAGTTCTGAATTCTGTTCTCCATACAAAATTGCCAGTGATATTACGGTCAAAATTGACAGAAGCTCCAAAAGTTTTAAACCCATTAGGAGTTCCTGTTGCAATAAAGATCCCGTTTTCATCACTATAATACTCTCCACGTACTGCAATTGCCCATTTATTGTTTGGAATAAATCTTACAATCGCTACCGGGCTGAACACGGTATTTTTGCTGCTGTTTCCTTTGCTTACCTGCTCTGTTCCGATATCAAACCCCAACGTTAATCCTATTTTATCATTTAGCTGAAAAATACCGTATAGATTATGGTAGAATCTCCACAGTCTTGCACTATCCGGTTTATCGGTTCCCAGGAATGTGCTGTAGTTGATAGTTACTTTACCGGAAGGAGTAAATGTAACCTGTGTACCCCAGCTCATCAATGAGTTGCCGGGAACTCTTTGAATTCTTTGCCAGCCATTCAATGCAAGTGCACTTAATAACCATTTACTGTCTTTAGTGGTATAGGTCAATTTAACGCCACTTTCAAAATAAGGGGTATTGTCGGCCAAAATGCAACGGGTCAGGCTTCCGCAATCTTTGCCGATTGCACTTTCAAACCCGATATGCGAAGCAAAAATCCCTGCATCTATCCAAAGATTATCTTTCTTTGAAATTTTAGCTCCTATATTCCCTTCATAAATATTTTTCAGCACGCCTGGCTCAGCTGCATAGTTAGCATTCACATAGGTGCCCGCCGCTAATGCGATATTAGCCCTGATTTTATCTGTATTATAGCTTTCTTTTACAAAAACAAGGTTTATGTTAAATTCATTATGCCGGTTATAGCTGTAAAAAAATGCCGGCCTGTTATTATCAGCAGGTTTATTAAAATCATAACTATAATAAGCTTCTGCGTAGGCGCTAAAACTTAAGGGATTGCTTTGTTCTTTTGTTGAATCCTGTGCTATTGCGGCGATGCCCCAAACCAGTGCAACACTTACCAAAATTTTTTTCATCTTTTTTTATTTTAATTTTTTTATTTCAAATTGTCCAGGTCAATATTGAGCTGTAACACATTTACTCTTTCTGTTCCAAATAAACCCAGCAAGGGTTTTTCTATATGCTTTTTAACCAGGACATTTACCTGGTCAACCGGAATATTTCTCACAGCGGCTATCCTCTTTGCCTGCACATAGGCTCCCTGTACAGAAATATGCGGATCAAGACCGGCGCCGGAAGCAGTTACCAGGTCAGATGGAATATCAGCCTTGTTTATACCAGGATTGTGTACCAAAAAAGTATCGATCCTGTCCTTTACCTGTTGCAGGTAATCAGGATTGGTCGGTCCTTTGTTGCTTCCGCCTGAACCTGCTGCATTATAATCAACAGCGGAAGGACGGCTCCAGAAATATTTATCATCAGTGAACTTCTGACCCAGAAGTTTCCAACCAACAACTTTGTTGTTAACTAGCACTGTTTCACCTTTCCCTTTTCCAGGCACCAATTGCGCTCCACCCAGGATCGCTAAAGAATAGATTCCCATAAAGAATACCATGCAAACCAGGGTAAGTCTTATAGCGGGAAGAATATTTTGTTTCATTGTATAATTAGTTTAATTTTTTAAAACCAAATGGAAACCAGCAGGTCGATCAGTTTAATTCCAATAAAGGGAACGATCACCCCTCCCAACCCATAAATAAATAAGTTTCTTCTCAACAAAGCACTTGCCCCTATAGGCTTGTAGGCAACACCTCTTAATGCCAATGGTATCAGCAGCGGAATAATGATCGCATTAAATATCACGGCAGAAAGAATGGCGCTTTCAGGACTGTGAAGATTCATAATATTCAAAGCCTGTAAACCCGGGATAGATACAATGAACAGGGCCGGAACTATCGCAAAATATTTTGCCACATCATTTGCAATAGAAAATGTAGTGAGTGTTCCTCTTGTCATCAGTAACTGTTTCCCGATCTCTACTATTTCAATCAGCTTGGTAGGATCATTTTCCAGGTCCACCATATTGCCGGCTTCTTTGGCTGCCTGTGTGCCGCTATTCATCGCAACACCCACATCTGCCTGTGCCAGGGCAGGAGCATCATTTGTTCCATCACCCATCATGGCAACAAGTTTTCCACCTTGTTGCTCTTTGCGGATATAGTTCATCTTGTCTTCCGGTTTTGCCTCGGCAATAAAATCATCCACACCGGCTTTTTCAGCAATATATTTTGCGGTCAGTGGATTATCTCCTGTTACCATCACTGTCTTTACACCCATTTTTCTCAAGCGTTCAAAACGTTCACTGATTCCGGGTTTGATGATATCCTGCAGTTCGATCACTCCTTTTACATCATTGTTCTTCGACACAACAAGAGGGGTGCCTCCGTTAGCGGCAATTGTTTTTACTTTTTCTTCAATTTCATTTGGAACAGTTCCACCGTTCTTTGTTACTATATTACGAATAGAATCAGAAGCTCCCTTACGGATCTTCGTTCCGTCAGCAAGGTTCACCCCACTGCTCCTGGTTTCAGCAGTGAAATTGATAAAGTGCATCCCGGTTCTGTCGGCCAGGGGTTTTGCTCCTTTTGCATTTCCCAATTCAACAATTGATTTTCCTTCCGGTGTTTCATCAGCCAGGGAGCTTAATACTACCAGGTCAACAAAATCTTTTTCATTTACACCAATAGCAGGATAAAAATTGGTAGCCTTACGGTTGCCGATAGTGATCGTTCCTGTTTTGTCCAACAGGATAGTGTCAAGGTCGCCTGCAGTTTCTACAGCTTTACCGCTTTTGGTGATGACATTAGCTCTTAATGCCCTGTCCATTCCGGCGATGCCGATTGCACTGAGCAATCCGCCGATCGTTGTAGGTATCAGGCATACAAACAAAGAAATAAATGCAGCAATGGTAATTGGTGTGTTGGCATAATCACCAAAAGGTTTAAGCGTTACACAAACGATGATGAACACCAAAGTAAATGCAGCGAGCAGAATGGTCAATGCAATTTCATTGGGTGTTTTTTGACGTGATGCACCTTCCACCAATGCGATCATCTTATCCAGAAAGGTTTCACCGGGATCTGTTGTTACTTTCACTTTTATCCTGTCGGATAAAACCTTGGTTCCTCCTGTTACAGAAGATTTATCACCACCGGACTCCCGGATGACGGGGGCAGATTCACCGGTAATGGCCGATTCATCAATGGTGGCAATACCTTCGATGATCTCACCGTCCATCGGGATCACATCACCTGCTTCGCAAAGAAAGAGATCGCCTTTTCTCAGCTGTGAAGAAGGAATGATCTTTACTTCGTTCACATACATTTCACCGACGGTGAAGATCTTTTTGGCAGGTGTTTCTTCCCTTGCTTTGCGTAAACTATCAGCCTGGGCTTTACCTCTCGCTTCAGCAATAGCTTCGGCGAAGTTGGCAAACAACAGGGTGATCAGGAGAATGGACGTAATGATGATATTATACACCAGGCTTCCCTGTGATGCTTCTCCTGTTGCGATCCATACGCAGACCCCCGCCATGATCAGTGTGCCGATCCAAACCGTAAACATGACCGGGTTGCGGAACTGGATACGGGGATTCAGCTTGATGAATGATTGCCCAAGGGCCTCTTTCACCAGTGATGGTTCAAACAATCTTTGTTTTCTTCTATGTACTGACATAAAACTTTGTTTATCGTTTTTTGTAATTCTATTTCACAAGTCATACAAGTCAAATAAGTCATCAGAGTCATATTTGACCCATTTGACTTTTTTGACTCAATTGACATTCTTTACTATTTCATTCCAAAGAACTCTGCGATTGGTCCCAGGGTTAATGCCGGGAAGAAACTCAGTGCAGCCACAATGAATATCACGGCAAATACCATAATACCAAATGTGCTGTTATCAGTTTTCAATGTGCCGGCGCTTGCAGGTATATATTTTTTCTTCGCTAAAATACCTGCGATTGCCACCGGGCCGATGATGGGCAGGAATCTTGAGAGCAGCATGACCACGCCACAGGTTATATTCCAGTACGGCGTATTATCACCCAATCCTTCAAAACCGCTACCATTATTGGCAGAAGAAGAAGTGTACTCATAAAGCATTTCACTGAATCCATGATGGCCAGGGTTGTTCAACCAGCCTGCATATACTGTTGGGTTATGTGCATAGATATAAGAAGATAACGCTGTGCCTGCCAGGATAAGCAGTGGATGAAGCAATGCAATGATGGATGCGATCTTCATTTCTTTCGCCTCGATCTTTTTTCCGAGGAATTCCGGCGTTCTCCCTACCATCAGGCCGCTGATAAAAACGGCGATGATGATGAAGATGTAAAAGTTCAGGTAACCAACGCCAACACCTCCATAAAATGAATTGATCATCATACCAAGCATGGCACTCATACCTGCAAGCGGGGTAAAACTGTCGTGCATGGCATTAACAGAACCATTAGATGTAACTGTTGTAGTGACACCCCAATAAGCAGATGCTGCCGACCCGAAGCGAACTTCTTTTCCCTCCATATTTCCAAGCGGCTGCGAAATGCCCATTTTAGCGATCATGGGATTGCCGTGCATCTCATTATAAACTGCATTGCCAAGCAGTAACAAAAATCCAACCGTCATTACCGCCATGACCATCCAGGCAAATTTTCTCCTCTTAATGATATAGCCCAATGCAAACACCATCGCAATAGGAATGATAATGATGCTCCAGTCTTCAACAATATTGGTGAAGTAGTTTGGATTCTCCAATGGATGCGCAGAGTTAGGGCCATAATAACCGCCACCATTTGTTCCCAGTTGTTTAATGGCAACCATAGCAGCAGCTGGTCCGCGGCTGACATTTACCGTATCACCCTGCATGGATATATATTGTGCCTTGCCTTCAAAATTCATAGGTGTTCCGTTGAAGGCAAGTATCATTGCAACCACAATGGCTAAAGGCAACAATATTCTTGTGCATGATCTTACAAAATACCTGTAGAAATTGCCAAGCTTTTCGGTGCTGCGTTCTTTCATAGCCATAAACACAACTGCACAAGCTGCCATACCTGTTCCTGCACTGATAAACTGAAACAGCATCAATGTTAATTGCCCCAGGTAAGAAACACCGGTTTCCCCTGAATAGTGCTGCAGGTTTGTATTAGAAACAAAACTCACGGTAGTATTGAAAGCAAGGTCAGCAGACATAGATGGATTGGCATCCGGGTTCAGCGGCAGCCAACTCATGTTCATTAATATCAGCATGGAGAGAATAAACCAGACTAAATTGATCGTCAGCAAGGCAACCATGTGCTGTTTCCAGTTCATTTCCTTGCCGGGATCAATACCGCCAAGTTTATAGAACATTTTATCAACCGGGTTGAGCAAACGGTCAAGCCAGGTTCCTTCTCCTTCATACACCTTGCCTATATAGCGGCCTAATGGAATGGCCAGCGCAACAGTAAGGCCGTACATGAGAATGATGCCTAAGATTTCAGTGTTCATAATTGTGAGTTGTGAATGGTGAATGGTGAATTGGGGGGTCATGAATAAAAAGGCTGTTCACTATTTCCCGCACACCCTAAAATTTTTCTGGTTTTACCAACACATAACATAGGTAGATAAATACCAGTATTGATATGATAAATAATATTGTCATAGTTAATTTTTTTACTCCCCTTTAGGGGATGGGGGTTTAAATTTTTTCAAACCAGTCAATGAATTTGTAAAAAAGGACAAAGCCAATAATGCCCGCGAGGTAAAGGATCAGTGTAAGCATTTTGATTTGTTTTTAGTTAAACAATAATTTTAGTTTTATAAAAACCAGGTACATTAAAGCAAGAACTATCAGCCATACTATAATTACTACCAGCATCTCTTTAATATTCTTCCTGCCTCTTCCCATTTTTAAGTATGCAAATTTTTGCTTTTATCTCCCGGGTCTCTTATGATAGCAGTTGCCTGAATAACTGACAGAAATCACTTTCTAAACGGGTGTTAATGCAATGATTTTATTACCATGGCCACAACCAGGATAACAGTGTAAACAACGGGTAACAGGATATGCAGCCTCAGCCTTTTGCCTAAGCCTCGTAAAGGATCTTTGCTCATAATTGATTATTTGGCATGGATTAGCCAAAGGATGTGCCGGAAGACAGGCAAGCAGCCTGACAATCCCCAAAGCCTTACCAGGACTGGATTTGGGTGGAAATTGAATAGATGACCGGATCAAACCAAAATAAAAAACCCTTCCGTTTTGGAAGGGGTATTTTCATTTTGAAAGACTATGGCTCTATTTTATACTCTTCGATCTTCCGGTAAAGCGTCGTAAGCCCAATGGCCATCAATCTTGCTGCCTCTGTTTTATTTCCTTTAGTGTATTTCAGTACTTTTTGAATATGCAGCTTTTCTGCAGCAGCCAACTCAAAAGCAGAGTGCAATGATTGAGGATTGGCCGATAGTAATTCTACCGGTAAATTTTTTATCGTCAGCTGTTCTTCATCATTCAGGATAACGGAACGTTCAATAATATTTTTCAG
>JBGPKR010000056.1:0-19754 GCA_041486045.1 Chitinophagaceae bacterium
AAGGTCAAGGGTTCAATTCCCTTTAACGGCTCTGCAGATTTTTTGAAAAGAGATGAAAAATATTATAGCTCGGTGGTAGAGCATCCCGACGAGGTCGGGAAGGTCAAGGGTTCAATTCCCTTTAACGGCTCTGCAGATTTTTTGAAAAGAGATGAAAAATATTATAGCTCGGTGGTAGAGCATCCCGACGAGGTCGGGAAGGTCAAGGGTTCAATTCCCTTTAACGGCTCAATGATAAAAAAAAATAAAAATTATTAAAACACAATCTAAAACAGATAAAGATGGCAACTAAAGAAACATTTAAGAGGGAAAAACCTCACGTTAACGTTGGTACAATCGGTCATATTGACCATGGCAAAACAACTTTGACAGCTGCTATTACCACCATTCTGTCCAAGAAGGGTATGGCAACAGCAAAAAAATATGAAGAAATTGATGCTGCTCCCGAAGAAAAGGAACGTGGGATCACTATTAACACTGCTCACGTTGAGTATGCAACGGCCAAGCGTCACTATGCCCACGTTGATTGTCCCGGTCACGCAGACTATATAAAAAATATGATTACGGGTGCTGCACAGATGGACGGCGCCATTTTAGTGGTGGCTGCTACCGATGGACCAATGCCTCAAACCAAAGAGCATATACTGCTGGCCCGCCAGGTAGGGGTGCCCTGTATGGTTGTGTTTATGAATAAAGTTGACCTGGTTGATGATGCGGAACTACTGGACCTGGTAGAAATGGAAATCAGGGAACTCCTGACTTTCTACGGTTTTGATGGAGAAAAAACACCAATTATCAGGGGTTCGGCAACCGGGGCTTTAGCCGGTGAAGAAAAATGGGTGAAAGGCGTTGAAGAACTGATGGATGCTGTTGATAGCTATATCCCGCTTCCAACCCGTCCGGTTGATCAGCCGTTTCTTATGTCAGTAGAAGATGTATTCTCGATCACTGGTCGTGGTACTGTTGCTACCGGCCGTATTGAAAGAGGTCGGATCAAAGTGGGTGAGCCGGTTGAAATAGTTGGCCTGACGGATGCTCCCCTTAGTTCAACATGCACGGGTGTGGAAATGTTCCGCAAATTGCTGGATGAAGGTGAGGCTGGTGACAATGCCGGTTTGTTGCTTCGTGGTATTGAAAAAAACCAGATCCGTCGCGGTATGGTTATCTGCAAGCCCGGTTCTATCACCCCGCATACTGAGTTCAAATGCGAAGTATATGTATTGAGTAAAGCAGAAGGTGGTCGTCATACTCCTTTCTTCCAGAAATACCGCCCGCAGTTCTATTTCCGTACAACCGATGTTACGGGTGAGGTGGAACTGGCTGCCGGTACTGAAATGGTGATGCCCGGTGATAATACATCGCTCACAGTTAAACTGATTCAACCGATTGCAATGGAGAAAGGTTTGAAGTTTGCGATTCGTGAGGGGGGCCGCACAGTAGGTGCCGGACAGGTAACTGAGATTTTGAAATAAAAGGAAAAGTGATGAGCCGGTATCTGCCTTTGGTGGAATTCGGTTCGGGCTTTTGCAAAAGATATATATCTTTGCTACATAATGCTAAAAGCTGTCCTGACCTGTCGGGATAGCTTTTGGGTTTCTACGGGCATATTTCAATGGTAGAATGAAGGTCTCCAAAACCTTAGATCTGGGTTCGAATCCTAGTGCCCGTGCTGAAAAGTTTATTAGTTTCCTTCGCATTGAAACTATTAAGCCTTAAATCTGAAAACATGAAAAAGATAACAACTTATCTAAAAGAATCGTTCAAAGAGTTAACGGAAAAGGTCAGCTGGCCTACATGGCCCCAGCTTCAGCAATCAACCATGATCGTACTGGCGGCGACGCTGGTGATCGCATTTATTGTTTTTGCAATGGATTTTGTGGCCAGTAACGGACTCAAATTTGTTTATAATATATTGAACAAATAATAATGGAAACAACTACGAATACCGAAAGTACACAGCAGGATACAAAATGGTTTGTATTGCGTGTAATAAGCGGAAAAGAAAAAAAGGTAAAGGAATATCTTGACAAGGAAATTTCCCGTGGCGGCTGGAGTGAAACTGTAAAACAGGTGTTTCTCCCGGTGGAAAAAGTATATAAAGTGGCCAATGGCAAAAAGGTGATGCGGGAAAGAAATTATTATCCCGGCTATGTAATGATTGAAATAGCCCAGGGTAAGCTGAGTGATGATTTACGGGATGTAATCAAAAACACGACAAACGTTATTCATTTTCTCGGGAAAGAAAACCCTATTGCCCTGCGCAAAGCAGAAGTGAACAAGATGCTTGGCAAAATGGACGAGATGGCTGAAGCAGGCGGTGTAAGTATGAGTGAGCCTTTTATTGTTGGTGAAACCATCAAGATCATTGAAGGGCCATTTAATGACTTTAATGGCGTGATAGAGGAAGTAAATGATGAAAAGAAAAAACTGAAAGTAACGGTAAAGATATTTGGCCGTTCCACACCGGTGGAATTGAATTATATGCAGGTGGAGAAGATCAGTTAAAAGTGACCTGGTAAGATATTGAGGCCATCCCGGCTGTAAACGTCGGGATGGTTTTTTTTACTTTCAGAAAAATTATACCACTTTAAAAGCAGTAAAATAGTAGTTATTGGCGGCCGCAATGAGTTTTAGGTTAATATAGTAAGATTGAATAAAATCATGAAAAGCTTTAAACTCATGTTTGGGAACAGCAAATTCATCAAAAAAGATAATATCGCCTTTTTTCAGGAAAGGAGCTAATGATGTGAGGACATAAAGAGTTGCAGAATACAGGTCTGCATCCATCATAATAATATTCCGATTGTTATTATTTAATTCATTCAAAAAACCAGGAAGTGTTTGCTGAAATAAGCCCTGGTAAAATTTTACCCTTTTGTCATCAATTTGAGGTGCGCGGGTGTTATTATTGAACATTCCTTTCTTGTAAACCCCAAAATCTTCCGGCAACCCCGTAAAGGTATCAAAGCCATAAAAACAGCTTTCGGGATTTGTTATTTGAGACAAAAACCATCGTATAGATTGCCCGCTTGCCACACCGAACTCAAGGTAATTAACCGGGTTTATCATCAGGTTTTCCTTCTCCAGGACCCATTGATACAGGGGGTATCTCTTTTCATAATTCCATTTTGAAGGGAAATCATTGTATGCAATTTTCCTGTTCTTATTTGCCCAGGATGATAGTTTTGAGAGGTAATACAGGTTAGAGAAAAAGCCGGAAAAAAGATTAAAGAAAACATGTAATCTCAGGTAAATGAATGTTATTTTAATATACCGGATAAAAAAGAGTTTCATTCAGGAAGCATTATTTATATAAAGGATTTTCAGACATTTGATCAGGCTCATATCATGAAATGCATGGGTAAAAATAAGTAACAGGGTTATTCCTAAGTTCAGCGAAAAGGTACATCACTTGCAGCCTGAAAATAAGGCATAAAATAATTGCGAAAAAATCTTCCAAAATCCGCTGCCAGCCATTATCTTTGCCGCCCCAATTAGTTCTTTCTTTGCCCTCCGAAGCTTTAGCGACTGAGGGATTGGATTGCCAGCTTTAGCTAAAACTTTGGCTGGTAAAAGAATTTGGGAGATTAAGTAATCCGCCGGTTGGCAGATGAAAGGTCGCTAACACCAAAAAAGATTAAAAATGGCAAAAGAAATCAGCGGCTATGTAAAGCTGCAGTGCAAGGGTGGCCAGGCCAATCCTGCACCTCCGATCGGTCCGGCTTTGGGTTCCAAGGGTATCAATATCATGGAATTCTGCAAGCAGTTCAATGCAAGAACGCAGGACAAACAAGGGAAAGTAATCCCCGTATTAATCACAGTTTATTCTGACAAGAGTTTTGATTTTATTCTGAAAACTCCACCCGCAGCTATTCAGCTGATGGAAGCCGCTAAAATTCAAAAGGGCTCCAAAGAAAGCAACCGTAACAAAGTAGGTAAGGTAAACTGGGACCAGGTGAAGGCAATAGCGGAAGACAAAATGCCCGACCTGAACTGTTTTACCGTAGAAAGCGCCATGAAAATGGTAGCCGGTACAGCACGCAGCATGGGCCTGAATGTAGAGGGTAAAGCTCCCTGGGAAAATTAATTCTGGAATCCTTTAAACGAATTACAATGGCATTCATTAGTAAAAAAAGAAAAGTTGCTGATACAAAAGTTGACGCAAACAAATCATACTCGTTAAAAGAAGCATCTGCATTGGTAAAAAGTATTACTACCTGCAAATTTGATGCTTCTGTGGACCTGCACATCCGTTTGGGTGTAGATCCTAAAAAAGCCGACCAGGCTATCCGTGGTACAGTTTCACTTCCGCATGGAACCGGTAAAACAAAAAGAGTATTGGTGCTTTGCACTCCTGATAAAGAAGCTGAAGCAAAAGCGGCCGGCGCTGATTATGTCGGGCTTGAGGAGTTCGTAACAAAAATTGAAGGCGGATGGGTAGATGTCGATGTAATTATTGCCACTCCGTCTGTCATGCCAAAGATTGGTAAGTTGGGAAAAGTATTAGGCCCGAGAAACCTGATGCCAAACCCGAAAACAGGTACTGTTACAAACGATATCGCCAACGCCATCAATGACGTTAAGGGTGGAAAAATTGCTTTTAAAGTTGATAAAGTAGGAATTATTCATGCTTCTATCGGCCGTATCAGTTTTACTCCTGAAAAAATTGCAGAAAACAGCCAGGAACTTATCAATGCAATTTTAAAAGCAAAGCCTTCTTCCTCCAAGGGGACATATGTGAGAGGAGTAAGCATGGCCAGCTCTATGAGCCCGGGCATTACAATTGACGCAAAAGCATTTGTTCATTAAAATCATTGCTAACGGCTAAAAGCTAATAGCTTAAAATAAATAAAATGACAAAAGATCAAAAAAACGAAGTGATTGAAGTACTGAAAGGCAAGTTCTCCCAGTATAATAACTTCTATGTTACCGATACAGAATCACTGACGGTAGCACAGGTGGGTAAATTGCGCCGTGCCTGTTTCAGCAAAGATGTTGAAATGAAAGTAGCAAAGAATACCCTCATTAAAAAAGCGCTGGAATCATTGGACAGCGAAAAATATACTGGTGTGTATGATTCGTTGCATAAAGTAACAGCACTGATGTTCTCAGCAAATCCGAAGAACCCGGCATTAATTATAAGTTCGTTCCGTAAAGAAAGCCAGGGAGAAAAACCTGTATTGAAAGCCGCTTTTATCAATGGCGATCTGTACATGGGCGACAATCAACTAAAGGCACTTACGCAGATCAAAACCAAGAATGAGCTGATTGGCGAAGTGATCGGCCTGTTGCAATCACCGGCGAAGAGGGTCATTGCTGCTTTATTGCACAATGCTGAGAAAAAAGGAGAAGCAGTTCCTGTTGAGTAATTGACAATTGGCAATGGACAATAGGCAATAAAGTTGCCGATTGCAAATTGCTTATTGTATATTAATAAAACCCAGGCCTGAGGGTCAATAAAGGCAAATTTTTTTAATCACTCCGCCGGAGTCAAAAACAGTGAAGGCGGAAAAAATTTAAATCAAATGGCAGACGTAAAAACATTAGCAGAAGGCCTTGTAGCCTTAACAGTAAAAGAAGTACAGGAACTGGCTGACTTCTTAAAAACAGAATATGGCATCGAACCTGCAGCGGCAGCGGTAATGGTAGCAGTTGGTGGCGATGGTGGCGGCGCAGCTGTCGTGGAAGAAAAAACTGCCTTCAACGTGCTGTTGAAGAGTGGTGGTGCTTCCAAGCTGAACGTAGTTAAGATCGTAAAAGATCTAACCGGTCTCGGTTTGAAAGAAGCGAAAGACCTTGTTGACGGCGCACCTAAGAATATTAAGGAGGGCATCTCCAAAGCAGAGGCTGACGAAATTGTAGCCAAGCTGAAAGATGCAGGTGCTGATGTTGAGATAGCCTAAGGTTATCGATATCCCGACCATAGCATCGGGATTGAGATTGCTTAATTCTGATTGCTGATAATTATTTAAACCCTGACCGAAGCGTCAGGGTTTTTTATTGAGTGGTCAGATAAGGTGCAATTTTATTATAAATCTCATCCGGCACTACTATCACTTTTTTAATATCCTCCACTTTTGAAAAAGGGCCATGTTCGTTTCTGTAAGCAACAATGGGGTTGGCAAGACTCCATTTGATATAGGGATGCAATTTTAATTCATCAACCGTTGCCGTGTTGATATTGATTTTCCTGATGGATGTATTTTCCAGTTTCAGGTATTGCTTTATTTTCTGAAAAGTAGAATCTGGCAAACCAAAAGTTTCTCCAACCTGGGCCACAGAATAGAAACCGCCCAATTTATCCCTGAAGTTTACGATCCTTGCTGCCAGTTTGCTTCCTATACCGGGTAATGCAATAAAGGCAGTTGTATCTGCTGAATTAATATCAATGATTGAATATCGGGGAGCATTGGTTTTTGCAGGTGGATTTTCCTTTAGCGGTTTATCAGTAAAAGATTTATCGCTATCCGTTTCATCAGTTGTTTCAATTTTTACATAAGGAGCTATCCTTTCATATTCATTGGGAAATAAGCCATAAATCCTTTGCAGGTCTTCGGATTTTTTAAAGTGACCACCCCTGCCCAGGTAATTTTGAATGGTGTGAATGGTCTTGTCTCTCAATCCCAATTTTTGCCAGCCTTCAGTTGACAGTCTGTTGGGGTCAAAGTAAAACAGTTCCCCTTTTGGGTTGCCATAGTGATTATTGGCGGATCGGTCATATTGGTAATTATTGCTGTTGTCATCATCATATTTCCTGTACTGTTGGTCACTCCCGGCCTCTTTTTGCTCAATCTTTTTCATGGCTGCTATCCATGCAGTATCAGCCCTGGTTGGTTCAGAGCGATTGACGTGTGAAAGAATTTTTGGCAGAAAGAATACCCCGGAAATGACCAAAAGCAGGGTAATTATGGCGATCCTGTCCCTGCTGGTAAAGCTGAAATAATCAGCAACCAGTTCTTTCCACCCCATGTCAAAAAATTTCTATCAAACTAAGTCAGCGGTACCAGCCAAAAAACATTTTTTAACTATCTTTTGGCGGGATTTTTGTCGGCAACTTTTTCTTGTTAGAGAATGATAAATCCTTACCTTTGCCATCCTTTATTTTGGCCAATTATATTTTGACGCTCCAAATCATGTTTAAATAGTTGATAGTCACAGGTTTTTGTTTCACTTGATCCGAAAACCTGAGAGTGATTTGTACGTCCTGAATTCTCTTAAAACCGGTTTTTACACATATGTCCTCTACTAAAATGAATCAAAGGGTGGATTTCGGTAAAATCAGGCACCTGGCCGAAGCCCCCGATCTTCTTGAAGTACAGATCCAATCGTTCAAAGAATTTTTCCAGTTAGAAACAACTCCTGACAAACGGAACATTGAAGGTTTGTTCAGGGTGTTTAAAGAAAATTTTCCGATCACAGATACCCGGAACATTTTCGTATTGGAATTCCTGGATTATTTTATTGACCCGCCACGCTACACGATTGAAGAATGTATGGAAAGAGGATTGACCTATGCTGTTCCTCTCAAAGCCAAACTTCGTTTGAGCTGTAATGATGAGGAACATGTGGACTTCCAGACCATTGTTCAGGATGTGTTTCTTGGTAACATTCCTTACATGACGCCGCGCGGAACATTTGTTATTAACGGGGCCGAAAGAGTGGTTGTTTCCCAGTTACATCGTTCACCGGGTGTATTCTTTGGCCAGTCTGTTCACCCGAACGGAACCAAGATTTATTCAGCGAGGGTCATCCCGTTCAAAGGAGCCTGGATGGAATTTGCTACTGACATTAACAATGTGATGTATGCATACATTGACCGTAAGAAAAAATTCCCGGTAACCACATTGCTGCGTTCAATCGGTTACGAAACAGACAAGGATATTCTTGAACTGTTTGGTATGGCCGATGAAGTAAAAACAGATAAAAAGACGTTGGGAAAATATCTTGGCAAAAGACTGGCAGCAAGGGTACTCAGAACCTGGGTGGAAGACTTTGTGGATGAAGATACCGGCGAAGTAGTGTCCATTGAAAGAAATGAGATTGTCATGGAGAGGGACACGGTGCTGGATGAGGAAGGCATTGCCACCATTACCGAATTGGATGTAAAGAGTGTATTTATCCAGCGGGAAGATGTGGGTGGTGATTATGCGATTATTTATAACACGCTCAATAAAGATACTTCCAACAGTGAACTGGAAGCGGTTCAGTTCATTTACCGCCAGCTCCGGGGCGCCGATGCACCGGATAACGAAACGGCCCGGGGCATCATTGATAAATTATTCTTCAGCGATAAACGTTATGACCTCGGTGAAGTTGGCCGTTACAAGATCAACAGGAAATTGAGTATTGATCAGCCGCTTGAAAAGAAAGTGCTGACAAGAGAAGATATTATTCTTATCATCAAATATCTTGTTCGCCTGACGAATGGCAAAGCTGAGATCGATGATATCGATCACCTGAGCAACCGTCGCGTACGTACTGTAGGAGAACAGTTATATGCACAATTTGGTGTTGGTCTTGCCCGTATGGCCAGAACCATCCGGGAAAGAATGAACGTAAGAGATAACGAGGTATTTACTCCTGTTGACCTGATCAATGCAAGAACACTTTCCTCTGTTATCAATTCATTTTTCGGGACATCACAGTTGTCACAGTTTCTTGACCAGACAAATCCTTTGAGTGAGATCACTCACAAACGCCGTATCTCGGCACTCGGACCCGGTGGTTTGAGCCGTGAAAGAGCTGGGTTCGAAGTTCGTGACGTACACTATTCTCACTATGGGCGTTTGTGTACAATCGAAACACCCGAGGGTCCAAACATTGGTTTGATATCTACACTTTGTGTTCATGCCAAGATCAATGATATGGGCTTTATCGAAACTCCTTATCGTAAAGTGCATGAAGGAAAAGTAAGCATGAAGGAATTAACTTTCCTGAGTGCGGAGGAAGAAGATCTGGCCAAAATTGCACAGGCTAATACACCGCTGGATGAAAAGGGGAATTTCACGGAAGAAAAGATCGTAAGCAGGGAGACAGGCGATTTCCCGATTCTTGATAAAAATGATGTGGAATTTATGGATGTGGCGCCCAACCAGATTGTTGGTTTAAGTGCTTCATTAATTCCATTCCTCGAGCATGATGACGCCAACCGTGCCCTGATGGGATCTAACATGCAACGGCAGGCTGTGCCACTTATCCGCGCTGATGTACCTATTGTAGGTACCGGCCTGGAAGGCAAAGCGGCCCGTGATGCAAGAATACAGATCCATGCTGATGGAAATGGTTTGGTGGAATATGTTGATGCCAATGAGATCCATGTTCGTTATGAACGGGACGCGGAGGAAAAATTAGTGAGTTTTGAAGATGACCTGAGAATTTATAAACTAACCAAATTCATTAAAACAAACCAGGAAACATGTATCAACCTGAATCCTGCAGTTAAAAAAGGACAGAAGGTAAAGAAAGGGGATTTCCTGACAGAAGGATATGCCACACAGAATGGTGAGTTAGCACTCGGTAAAAACCTGAAAGTTGCTTTCATGCCCTGGAAAGGCTACAATTTCGAAGATGCTATCGTTATTAGTGAAAGAGTGGTGAAGGAAGATATGTTTACTTCTGTTCATATTTCCGAATATGAACTGGAAGTAAGAGATACCAAACTGGGTGAAGAAGAATTAACGCCTGATATTCCAAACGTTTCTGAAGAAGCAACAAAAGACCTGGATGAAAACGGCATTATCAGGATAGGAGCACAGGTAAAAGAAGGAGATATTTTAATTGGTAAGATCACTCCCAAAGGCGAAAGTGATCCTACACCTGAAGAAAAACTGCTCAGGGCCATTTTCGGTGATAAAGCCGGTGATGCAAAAGACGCTTCATTAAAAGCTCCGAACGGGGTGGAAGGGGTAGTAATCGGTAAAAAATTATTCCAGCGGGCCAAAAAAGACAAGAATGCGAAAGTGAGAGAAAAGGCCATGATCGAGAAGCTGGAAAAAATACATGAGAAGAATGAAACTGACCTGATAGAGGTATTACTGGAAAAACTGACAACCCTTCTGGTCAATCATACTTCTGCCGGTGTCAGCAATAATTTTGGAGAAATACAGATTGGTAAAGGCGCAAAATTCACTTCTAAAAACCTGACCGGCCTGGATTATGCAAACATCAATCCGCTGGGCTGGACAAGTGATAAAAAAGTAGATGGCCAGATCAATACGCTGTTACACAACTATAATATAAAGTTCAACGAAGAGTTGGGCCGTTATAAAAGAGAGAAATTCAACATCAGTATTGGTGATGAATTACCGGCCGGTGTTTTGAAACTGGCTAAAGTTTATCTCGCTGTGAAGCGTAAATTGAAAGTGGGTGATAAAATGGCCGGTCGTCACGGAAACAAAGGCATTGTCGCCAAGATAGTCCGGCAGGAAGACATGCCGTTCCTGGAAGACGGGACACCGGTTGATATTGTTTTGAATCCCCTGGGTGTGCCAAGCCGGATGAACCTCGGACAGATCTATGAAACCATTCTTGGATGGACCGGCGAGAAATTAGGATTGAAATTCTCAACACCCATATTTGATGGCGCTACGGTAGATGAAATTGCAGGTTATTGTAAGCAGGCAGATATTCCGATGTATGGCCACACTTATTTATATGATGGCGAGACCGGTGAAAAATTCCACCAGAAAGCTACCGTGGGTATTATCTATGTTATCAAACTCCATCATATGGTGGATGATAAAATGCATGCCCGTTCCATCGGACCGTACAGCCTGATCACTCAGCAACCGTTGGGTGGTAAAGCCCAGTTTGGAGGACAAAGGTTTGGTGAAATGGAAGTATGGGCACTTGAAGCCTATGGAGCATCTAATATCCTCCAGGAATTATTGACCATTAAGTCGGACGACATTATCGGTCGTGCCAAAACGTATGAGTCAATTGTAAAAGGAGAGAATGTGCCAAGAGCCGGCGTGCCTGAGTCATTTAATGTGCTGGTGCATGAGTTGAGAGGTTTGGGTCTTGACCTTAAGTTTGAATAAATCATAGCCGTTAGCTTTTAGCTCCTGAGCTTGCCGAAGGATAGCTGTCAGCTAACTTTTCTTTGAGTAAAAATTTTTCTGCCTTGGCTCATAGCTAAAGGCTCACTGCTAAAAGCTTTACTACAATATGTCTATCAGAAAAGAAAATCGTCCCAAAGCAGCTTTTTCAAGGATCACCATTGGCCTTGCTTCTCCCGACACTATCCTTGAGAGAAGTTATGGTGAAATACTTAAGCCGGAAACGATCAACTATCGTACCTACAAACCCGAAAGAGATGGTTTGTTCTGTGAAAGAATTTTTGGCCCTGTAAAAGATTATGAATGTGCCTGCGGTAAATACAAACGTATCCGTTATAAAGGGATCGTTTGCGACCGTTGTGGCGTGGAAGTAACCGAGAAAAAGGTCCGGAGAGAAAGAATGGGGCATATTAAATTAGTGGTGCCGGTAGTGCATATCTGGTATTTCAAATCATTGCCAAATAAAATCGGTTACCTGCTCGGAGTCAGTTCTAAAAAATTAGAAACTATTGTTTACTATGAACGTTTTGTAGTCATACAAACAGGTATCCGTGCTGATAAAGGACAAAATCCCGGTGACCTGCTTACTGAAGAGGAATACCTGGATATACTGGATACACTGCCGAAAGATAACCAGTACCTGCCGGATGATGATCCTAATAAGTTCATTGCCAAAATGGGTGCTGAGGCCGTGCATGATATGCTGGCAAGAATTGATCTCGACCAGTTATCATTTGACCTGAGAAATACAGCAGCAACCGAAACATCACAGCAAAGAAAAGCAGACGCTTTAAAACGACTAAGCGTTGTGGAAGCATTTCGTGATGCCAATACAAGGATTACCAACCGTCCTGAGTGGATGGTCATGCAATATATTCCTGTTATCCCACCGGAGCTCCGCCCGTTAGTGCCGTTGGATGGCGGACGTTTCGCTTCATCTGATTTAAATGATCTTTATCGTCGTGTTATTATCCGTAATAACCGCCTGAAAAGATTATTGGAGATCAAAGCCCCTGAAGTAATTCTCCGTAACGAGAAAAGGATGTTACAGGAAGCCGTTGATAGCTTGTTTGATAACAGCCGTAAATCAAATGCTGTAAAAGCAGAAGGCGGCAGGGCATTGAAATCACTCAGTGATGTATTGAAAGGTAAGCAGGGGCGGTTCCGTCAGAACCTGCTGGGAAAAAGGGTTGACTACTCCGGTCGTTCAGTCATTGTCGTGGGTCCTGAACTGAAACTGCATGAATGCGGCCTGCCAAAAGATATGGCGGCTGAGTTGTTCAAACCATTTATCATAAGAAAATTAATTGAAAGAGGTATTGTAAAAACAGTGAAATCAGCCAGGAAACTGGTTGATAAAAAAGAGGCTGTTATCTGGGATATCCTGGAAAATATTCTGAAAGGGCACCCCGTGCTTCTTAACCGTGCCCCAACATTGCACCGGTTATCCATCCAGGCTTTTCAGCCGAAGTTAATTGAAGGTAAAGCCATTCAGCTTCATCCTTTGGTAACTACCGCTTTCAACGCTGACTTTGATGGTGACCAGATGGCGGTGCATGTGCCGCTGAGCCATGCTGCTGTGCTGGAAGCGCAATTGCTGATGCTGGCTTCTCATAACATTCTTAACCCCCAAAATGGCACGCCAATCACTCTCCCTTCGCAGGACATGGTATTGGGTCTGTACTATATTACCAAGGGAAAGAAGACAATTGATAAAGAAACAGTAAGAGGAGAAGGTAAAGTATTTTACTCCGCCGAGGAGGTTATCATTGCTTACAATGAAGGAGTTGTTGATATGCATGCCTGGATCAAGGTAAAAGCAAATATCCGGAACAGTGATGGCTTGCTGGAACATAAACTGATCGAAACAACAGTTGGACGTGTGATATTTAACCAACACGTTCCGGCTGAAGTCGGGTTTGTAAATACATTGCTGACCAAGAAAAATCTTCGTGAGATCATTGGTGACATTATTAAGATCACCAATGTGCCAAAAACGGCAAAATTCCTGGATGATATCAAAACCTTAGGTTTCCGTACTGCTTTCCAGGGTGGATTGTCGTTCAGCATCAATGACCTTATCATCCCTGATGTTAAGGAACAATTACTGGATAATGCAAAAGTCGAAGTGGATGAAGTGTGGGATAGTTACAACATGGGTCTTATCACCAACAACGAACGTTATAACCAGATCGTAGACATCTGGAGCCGTGTGGATACAAGGATCACTGAAACATTGATCCGTGAATTAAGTAATGACAGGCAGGGTTTCAATTCTGTTTACATGATGCTTGATTCCGGAGCCAGGGGTTCCAAACAACAGATCAAACAGCTGGCAGGTATCAGGGGATTGATGGCCAAACCAAGAAAATCCGGGTCAACCGGAAGTGAGATCATTGAGAATCCAATTCTTTCCAACTTCAAAGGCGGATTGAATGTATTGGATTATTTCATCTCTACCCACGGTGCCAGGAAAGGTCTTGCCGATACAGCGTTAAAAACTGCCGATGCCGGTTACCTGACCCGCCGGTTGGTGGATGTGGCACAGGACATGGTCATTACCGAAGAAGATTGCGGCACCCTGCGAGGTATTGCCACTTCTGCATTAAAAGATAATGAAGATATCATCGAACCTTTGAGTGACAGGATCTCCGGCCGTACTTCATTGCATGATGTGTATGACCCGATCAGTGATCAGCTGATCATTCCTGCCGGAGATGAAATCACCATTGACATTGCCAGGAGAATTGAAGACGCCGGTATTGAACTGGTAGAGATCCGTTCCGTTCTTACCTGCGAAAGTAAAAGAGGCGTTTGTGTGAAATGTTATGGTAAGAATCTTGCATCCGGAAACCTGGCGCAAAAAGGAGATGCTGTAGGCATCATTGCTGCGCAGTCAATTGGTGAACCAGGTACACAGCTTACACTCCGGACATTCCACGTTGGTGGTGTGGCGGGTTCTGCATCAGTAGAATCTACTTTGGCAGCCAAATTTGATGGCACCGTACAGTTTGATGGCCTTCGTACGGTAAGTATTGAAAATAATGTCGGGCAAAAATCGCAGATAGTCATTGGCCGTACCGGTGAGGTTCGTGTCATTGATACAAAGAATGATCGTCTTCTTATCACCAATAATATTCCTTATGGCGCCACGCTGAATGTAAAAGATGGCCAGAAAGTAAATAAAGGTGATGTGATCTGCACCTGGGATCCGTTCAATAATGTTATCATGGCCGAGATCAATGGTAAAGTAAAGTTTGATAATGTAATTGAAGGCGTTACTTACCGGGAAGAAGCCGACGAGCAAACCGGCCACAGGGAGAAAGTGGTTATTGAAACAAGAGATAAAACTAAAATACCTTCCATCGTAGTAGAAGGAACTGATAAAAAAACATACAACCTGCCGACCGGAAGCCATATCATCATGGAAGAAGCTGATGATGTAAAAGCCGGGCAGGTGATCGTGAAGATTCCCCGTATCCTCGGCAAACTCCGGGATATTACCGGAGGTCTTCCCCGTGTTACAGAATTATTTGAAGCAAGAAATCCAAGCAACCCGGCCGTTGTATCTGAAATTGACGGTGTGGTGATGATGGGCGCTGTAAAAAGAGGTAACCGCGAGATCATCATTGAAGCAAAAGACGGTGTGCAGAAAAAATATCTTGTGCCATTGACAAGACAGATTCTTGCACAGGATGGAGACTTCGTAAAAGCAGGCGCATCATTAAGTGATGGCCAGATCGCCCCGTTTGATATTCTTTCCATAAAAGGCCCCTTTGCTGTCCAGGAATATGTGGTGAATGAAATACAGGAGGTTTATCGTTTGCAGGGAGTGAAGATCAATGATAAACACATTGAATGTATCGTACGACAGATGATGCGCAAAGTAAATATCGTTGACCCGGGAGATACCAGGTTCCTTGAAGATGACCTGACAGATAAGTTTGAGTTTGTAGAAGAAAATGATTACATCTTTGATAAAAAAGTGGTAACAGATATTGGTGACAGCGCTAAACTTCGTGCGGGGCAGATCGTAAGCCTTCGTGAAGTAAGAGAAGAAAACTCTGTACTTCGCAGGAATGATAAGAAGCCTGTCGAGTACCGTGATGCAAAACCGGCTACATCATCTCCGACGCTGCTGGGTATCACCAAAGCATCGCTGGGTGTGCCAAGCTGGATATCTGCAGCTTCGTTCCAGGAAACAACGAAAGTATTGTCTTCGGCAGCTATTAATGGTAAAACCGATGAAATGCTCGGATTGAAAGAGAATGTTATCACCGGCCACCCGATACCTGCCGGTACCGGGTTGAGAGAGTTTGAGAATATGATCGTGGGCAGCAAGGAAGAATATGAACTGCTGCAAACTACCCGTGAGGCCATGGCCTTTGATGAGGAGGAGTGATCAATAGACAATTGGCAATTCATAACAGGCAAATAATTCCGGAGTGAGAGAAATTTCGCTCCTTTTTTTTGCATATAGCCTGTTGTCTGTTGTTTAGTATTCAAACGCTGTTAAGTCTTTCCTAAAGTAAACTGAATGCTTATATTTGCCCGCCTCTTCATGCGAAATTTGTAAAAATGAACTGATGAAAAATGGGTTATTTATCTGGAATGTTGTACTGAGCCTGGTAGCAGTTTTTCTTCTTTTTTTGCAATTCGGGCCTAAAAAAAACAGCACAGGAAAGGGTAAAATTCAAACAAAGGATACAACAACCGGCAACCAGTTCCGGATGGCTTATTTTGAAATGGATTCGGTAGAGGCCAATTTTAATGTGGTAAAGGATGTGAAAGCAGAAATAAATGCAAAAGATATTGAATACAATAACAGCCTGAACAAGCTTGACCAGATCTATAAGGACAAGTACAACGAGTATGCCCAAAAAGGTTCGATGACGCAGGAAGAAACAGAAGCAGCTCAAAATGTTCTGAAACAGCTGGGTGAATCGCTGAAAAATCAAAAACAGGACCTTGACCAGAAATACCAGGATTTTGTCATGCGCAAAAACCTTGATGTCAAGAAAAAAATTGAAGATTACCTGAAGGTTTATAACAAGGAAAAGAATTATTCCTATATTATTTCCTACGAACAGGGATTATTCTATTTTAAGGATACAGCATATAATATCACTGCTGATGTAATAAGAGGACTCAATGAGTATTACAAAGAGATAAAAAAATAAATGACTGAAAAATATATCCGACGTCCTTCCGCTACCGGGAGGACGTTTTGTTTTAGCGGTACTGTAAAATGACATGAATTACTTATCTTGAAGCCCGTCCGACCGGGTCGTCCGGGCGGGCCTAAACCAACTGGTATGGCAGAACAAACTTCATTTAAACAATCACTGGGTTTATTTGATGCAACGATGGTCGTTGCCGGGTCTATGATAGGCTCGGGTATTTTTATTGTAAGTGCAGATATTACCAGGAATGTCGGAGGCGCCGGATGGCTTATTGCTGTTTGGCTGATAACCGGGTTTATGACTATTACAGCAGCTGTGAGTTACGGTGAGTTAAGTGGTATGTATCCCAAAGCTGGCGGGCAATATGTCTATTTAAAAGAAGCCTTTAACCCTCTCGCCGGTTTTTTATATGGCTGGAGTTTTTTTGCTATAATACAAACCGCTACGATTGCAGCAGTAGGTGTTGCCTTCTCTAAATTTGCCGGTTATTTTATCCCTGCCCTCGAACTCAAAGATGAGAATATCCTTGCCCAAATTGGCTCCCTTAAAATATACCCTGCACAGTTGGTCTCCATAGGCCTGATAGTTTTCCTGACATGGGTCAACACTAAAGGCATCAAAAGCGGGAAGCTGATCCAAACCACTTTTACTATTGTTAAATTACTTTCTTTGTTTGGGTTGATCGTGTTTGGGTTTATAATAGGATCAAAAGCCGGCACCTGGCATACCAACTGGTCTGATGCATGGAGCATGAAAGGAATTTCAGCTGATGGGGGTATTAAAGAGTACCTGCCCATTGCCATGGTGGGTGCCGTAGCCGCATCAATGGCCGGCTCAATTTTCAGCAGCGATGCCTGGAACAATGTGACATTTATTGCGGGTGAAATTAAAAACCCAAAGAGGAATATCGGGCTGAGTTTATTCTTCGGAACATTGATCGTCACCATTGTTTATGTCTGTGCCAACCTGATGTATGTAAATGTACTGCCCATGCATGATATTGCTTTTGCTCCGCAAGACAGGGTGGCTGTATCTGCTTCTAATGCCATCTTCGGTGAAATAGGCACTTATGTTATTGCAGTCATGATAATGGTCAGCACATTTGGTTGTAATAATGGATTGATCCTCTCCGGTGCAAGAGTGTATTATACAATGGCGCAAGACGGATTATTTTTTAAAAGAACCGGGAAATTAAATAAAAATGCGGTTCCTGAATTTGGATTATGGTTACAATGTCTGGTTGCGGCCATTTTGTGTTTAAGTGGAAAGTATGGTGATCTTCTGGATATGATCGCTTTTGTAGTGGTGCTTTTTTACGCATTGACGATCATCGGTATTTTTGTTTTACGAAAAAAGAGACCCGATGCCGAAAGACCCTACAAAGCATTTGGTTACCCGGTTCTTCCTGCCATTTATATTTTACTGGCACTTGTTTTTTGTATATTCCTGATTAAGTTGAAGCCTTTGTATGCTGGGGTGGGTCTGGGGATCGTTTTATTAGGTATTCCACTTTATTATATAGCCGTCTCAACGCAAAAAAAACAATCCTGATCTTTGCAACATGGAAGATTTCAAAAAATTATTTGATTCTTTTTCCTCCCTGGAAGTGGGAGTGATAGGTGATGTGATGCTGGATACCTATATGTGGGGAAGAGTAGATCGCATTTCACCGGAAGCACCCATACCGATTGTTGCCCTTCATCATAAAGAGTACCGTATCGGCGGGGCTGGTAATGTGGCATTGAATTGCAAGTCGCTGGGTGCGCAGGTCTCTGTGTTATCCGTAACGGGAGATGATACACATGGTCTGCTTCTCCGTGAATTATTTGAAAGCAATAATATTGATATTGGCTGGCTGCTGAAAAGCGCTGACCGGAT
This sequence comes from Chitinophagaceae bacterium, assembly GCA_041486045.1. GTDB lineage: Bacteria > Bacteroidota > Bacteroidia > Chitinophagales > Chitinophagaceae > JJ008. The sequence goes on from JBGPKR010000056.1 coordinate 18,119, forward strand.
TACCACCAATAAAACCCGTATCATCAGCCGCAACCAGCAGATGATGCGGCTGGATGAAGAAATGACGGGCGACCTTAACAAAAAAGATGAAAAAGCCCTGCTTGAAAAAGTGCAGGCCTATATTTCAGCGGCCGATCCTGATATTATCATCTTTGAAGACTATAATAAGGGGATACTTACGGAAAAGGTCATTAAAGAAGTAATTGAATTGTGTAAACAGGCTGGTGTAATTACTGCCGTTGATCCCAAAAGAAAAAATTTCTTTTCCTATACAGGGGCTGATATATTCAAACCAAATCTGAAAGAAGTTAAAGAAGGCCTGAACATGCTGGTTGATGAGATCAATCAGCCTTTGCTTCAACATATTCATGAGGAGTTAAAGAAAATCCTTCATCATTCCATTTCTTTTATCACTCTTTCTGAGAAAGGAGTTTTTTTTCAGCAGGATGATCATGCTGGTATTATTTCATCTCATATCCGGAATATTGCTGATGTGTCCGGCGCCGGTGACACGGTCATTGCCGTTGCAGCGATGGTATATGCCGCCACTAAAAATGTTCGCCTGATGGCGGAACTGGCCAATATTGCCGGTGGTCTTGTTTGTGAGGAAGTTGGCACGGTAGCTATTGATAAAGAGAAACTACTGCATGAATGTGAGTTATTGCTGCCATAAGTTTAATGTGGAAGTGTATGAAATGTGAGAATGTGGGAATGTGGATGCCCTGCTGGGTCTTCATTTTCACATTTACCACATTATCTCATTTTTTCATTGTTCTTCAAATCATCCATCGCCTTATTAAGTATCCCATCATAATTGACAAATACCTCAAAGAATATTTTAACGGCGGCGAAAACTAGAATAAACAACTTTCCTGCACCAAAAGAGAGGAACATACTTCCCAGGATCACTGTAAACTGCTGGATGAAGATGCGGCCATAGGGCTGGAACATCAGTTGCATCATGGAGATGGTCCTGTATTGGCTGGTTCTTATAAAATTCCGGTACATGCTGAAACCATAACTGATAAAGAATCCCGCCAGCATATAGTATGCATCTCTGCCCAGGTATTGGGTCCAGTGAAGAAAAAAATCAAAGAAACCCCGGTGCATTGACTTGCCGATCCCTGATACCTGTAAAAAGAGACCCGTCTGAATGGCTACGAACATTCCATAATGCACCAGGAAAAAAAGCATGAAGAAAAGACCGTGTTGTTTTGTACGGCTGGCGCCGTTATACCATATATCTTTTTTTCGTACTGCCGTTACTATCCCCATTTTTAAAAGGGTGAACAGGCCGATGATCACTGTTTCCAGCGCATAGACCATGAACACTTCTTTGGGGCTCCAGTTCCAGAGCCAAACGCCAGCCACCGGCAGCAGGTTGGCGGCCATTAAAAAATAATCTGATTGCGTGAGTGATTTTTTAATCATTCAATGGAGCGGATGATATTAGGCGGCAAAATAACTAATTTCGGGTTTTCCAAACATTAAGAGACAAATATGTCAAAATATACTTTGGTCATTCATGGCGGTGCCGGTACAATTCTGAAACAGGATATGACGGATGAACAGGAGGCAGCCTATCGCAAAGGTTTGGAAGATACTTTGAATGCCGGTTATGCATTACTTGAAAAAG
>JBGPKR010000057.1:0-19209 GCA_041486045.1 Chitinophagaceae bacterium
CCCCATTTGTCCAATGCTTTTTGACGGAGTTTGTAAGCTGTATTGTTAACATACCGGTTATAATTTTCTAATGAGGAAGCAAAATATTGCACTACATATGTAATGCCTTCGGGCTCGGGTTGTTCTAATAACCGATAAAATTTATAATCAGTAAACTGCCCTGATGACATTACATCCGGTATATGTTCATCTTTCTGCCAGCGTAACCATTCTTTTTCAATTTCAGGAACTATTTTTATGGTGATATTATACACGATCATGTTTCAAACTTTTATTTCTGCATATACCGGGCAATGGTCAGAGTGTTTTATATCCGGGTATATTTCTGCGTCTTTGAGGTTCTTTTTTAGCGGTTCTGTAACATTTATATAATCAATTCTCCAGCCTTTGTTTTGAAGCCGCACAGTGGGGAACCGCTGACTCCACCAACTATAGCGGTGCGGCTCAGGATGAAAACTCCGGAAACTGTCAATCCATCCGCTATCCAGAAACTTTGTCATCCATTCTCTTTCCTCAGGTAAAAAGCCGGATGAATTTTTGTTGCCTTTCGGATCATGAATATCAATTTCTTTATGGGCAATATTATAATCGCCGCATAAAATTAATTTCGGATGTTTTTTCTTCAGCTTGTTTAACCAGGTATAAAATTCATCGAGCCATTTATATTTAAAACTTTGTCGTTCATCACCGCTGGTACCCGATGGAAAATAAGCATTGATCAGCCGCAGATCCCCGAAATCCATTTGTATCACTCTTCCTTCATCATCACTTGGGCCATGTCCATTGCCGTATTCCACTTTATCCGGTTTTATTTTGGTGAATACAGCTACCCCGCTGTATCCTTTTTTTTTCGCACTGAACCAATAGTCCTGGTATCCCAATGCAGTAAATAATTTATGATCCACATCATCTTTTACAGCTTTTGTTTCCTGCACACAGATAATATCTGCAGGATTTGTTTTCAGCCAATCGGGGAATCCCTTTTTTATGGCGGCCCGGATTCCATTTACATTATAACTGATGATACGCATTGTTTTAATGATTAAATTGTCCGGCAATTTACATTATTATGGTATCAACAATAAAACCCGGGACAACGGCCATTATTCCACCCAAACAACCCGTTTACCTCGAGGGGCCCAAGAGCAGGAGTTACGAGTTGGGGTTTGCATTCAGGGTATTCTGGCAATTCCTGAAAGGTTTTCGTACCCTTCACTTTACAGGACCCTGCATTACCGTTTTTGGATCTTCAAGGTTTACAGAAGACAACATTTATTATAACAAAGCAAGAGATTTTGGTAAAAGTATTGCCCAACTTGGGTTTGCTACCATGACAGGCGGCGGGCCCGGCATCATGGAAGCTGCCAACCGCGGCGCTTTTGAAAACGGAGGCCTTTCAATAGGTTGTAATATACAATTGCCTTTTGAACAGAAACCTAATCCGTATCTTAATAAAACCATCACCTTCGAACATTTTTTTGTAAGAAAAGTATTACTGGTGAAATATTCTTATGCATTCATCATTATGCCCGGTGGTTTTGGCACCATGGATGAATTCTTTGAAATACTGACACTGGTGCAGACAAAAACAGTAACCAATTTCCCGATTGTTTTATTCGGGAAAGATTACTACCAGCCATTAATGGAAATGATCGAGTGGATGGTACAGCAGGGAACCATTTCAAAAGAAGATCTCTCCCTGGTACTGATGACGGATGATGCGGAAGAAGCTATGAATCATATACAAACTTATGTACAGAGCAATTATAAAGTAAAACCCCGCAGACGTTTCTGGTGGCTGATGGAGAAGAGATGATGTAAACGTACTTCTTTTGCCAAAGTTGTTATCTTCATGTATAAAATGTGAAATAATGTTTTTGAAAAAAATATTTGTTGTACTCTTTCTTACCCTCATTGTTCAAACTGTTTACGCTGATCAAATTATTAAGATAAGCTCACCGGCTGGCACTATTCAGTTAGGCTTGATTCATCAAACGGACGGAAGCCTGTTTTACAGTATTAATTATAAAGGAAAAGCTGTACTTAAGGAATCAGGACTGGGTATGAAATTGAGTAAACCCGAATTTTCCCTGGTGAAATTTGATTTGTTACACATAGACTCTTCTGTTACGGATGAAACCTGGAAACCTGTCTGGGGTGAAGTAAGCTCTATCAGGAATCAATACAAACAACTTGTTTTAAAACTTTCTGATCGTTCCGGCTCGGGCATTCAACTCGAAATTATTTTCCGGGTATTTAATGAAGGCGTTGGATTTCGTTATTCGTTTCCTCAACAGGCAAAGCTCAATCATTTTATTGTATCAGATGAACTGACAGAATTTGCATTGACGGGCGATCATAAGACATTCTGGATCCCCGGGGACTATGATACCAACGAATTCATGTATAATACATCAAAACTAAGTGAGGTGGATGCGGGCAGTAGCGCCATGAGCCAGGAGATCTATGCAAAAACATTTTTTGATAAAAATGCAGTACAGACACCATTGATGATGAAATCGGCTGATGGACTGTATATAAATATTCATGAAGCGGCTCTTGTCAATTATCCGGCTATGAACCTGGTGATTGATAAATCAACATTTACACTGCATGCACATCTTGTTCCGGATGCAATTGGAAATAAAGCTTATTTGCAAACTCCGGCGGTTACACCCTGGAGGACAATTAATGTAAGTGATAAGGCCACAGAAATCCTTGCATCAAAAATGATATTAAACCTGAATGAACCTTCAAAAATCCAGGATGTAAGCTGGATAAAACCCCAAAAATTTGTTGGTGTCTGGTGGGAAATGCATATCGGGAAATCAAGCTGGGACTATGGCGCCACACAGGCTGGTTCAGCTATTACAGCACATGGACATCATGGAGCTACTACGGCTAATGTAAAAAAGTACATTGATTTTGCTTCAAAAAACGGAATTGATGCCGTACTGGTTGAAGGCTGGAATGTGGGTTGGGAAGACTGGTTTGGTCAATGGAAAGAAGATGTATTTGATTTTGTAACGCCTTATCCCGATTTTGATGTGAAAGAATTATCAGGGTATGCAAGATCCAAAGGCGTAAAAATTATCATGCATCATGAGACTTCTGCTTCTGTTACCAATTACGAAAGATACATGGATACCGCCTACCGGTTTATGAAGCAATTCGGATATGATGCAGTAAAGACCGGATATGTCGGGCATATCATTCCCCGTGGGGAACATCACGATGGACAGTGGATGGTGAAACATTATGAACGGGTGGCTAAGAAAACTGCAAGCTATCATATCATGGTGGATATGCATGAGCCGGTTCGTCCAACCGGGTTACACAGAACCTATCCTAACTTCCTGGCTTGTGAAGCGGCAAGAGGAAATGAATTCAATGCATGGAGCGTTGGTAATCCTCCTGAACATGAAACTATTTTACCGTTTACAAGATTGATGGGCGGCCCGATGGATTATACCCCGGGACTGTTCAGGATCAAACTGAACCAATTCGACAGTACCAAAAAGGAACAGATACATACGACCTTATGCAAACAGCTTGCTTTGTATGTAACGATGTACAGTCCATTGCAGATGGCAGCCGATCTGCCCGAAAACTATGAAGCGCATATGGATGCATTCCAGTTTATAAAAGATGTGGCAGTGGATTGGGATGACACCAGAATTATCGATGCCGAACCCGGTGATTATATTATTGAAGCCAGGAAGGCAAAGGGAAAAGAGAAATGGTTTCTCGGGGCTATCACAGATGAAAACGGAAGAAACTTTACTACTTCTTTATCTTTTTTAAATGCGGATAAAAAATATATAGCCACTATTTATCATGATGCTGCTGATGCTGACTGGAAAAATAATCCCGAAGCATATGTAATAGAAAAATTTTTGGTTGATAATAAAACAGGGTTAAGGCTAAAACTGGCTCCGGGGGGTGGAACGGCGATCAGTTTTATTCCTGCTTCAGCAGAAGAAGCGAAGGTGCTTAAAAACTATAAATAATGACAGGAGTTGATATTTTAGGCTATGGAGCCTGTGCCGTCACCGCACTTACTTTTTTGCCCCAGGTACTCAAAACCTGGAAAGAAAAATCAGCTAAAAACGTTTCATTGATGATGTTTGTAATAGCATTTACCAATGAAATAATGTGGATCGCATATGGCGTGTTACGTAATGATATGGTGATAGTTGTTACTAATGTTATCATGATAACCATGTGCTCCATTATGATTTTATTAAAGCTGAAATACAGGCATGTATAATATCAATACGATCATTTTTGATTTGGGAGGTGTACTTATTGACTGGAACCCGGAATATGTATTTGATGAAAACTATTTTGAATCACCGGAAAAAAGGGATTACTTTTTTAATTCCATATGTACTCCCGAATGGAATGAAAACCAGGATGCCGGTTACCCGATTGCAAAAGCGACAGAAGAAAGAATAGCCCTGTTCCCGGAATGGGAAAAAGAGATCAGGGATTACTATGGACGCTGGACGGAAATGCTGGGTGGCCCGATCCATGAAACTGTTGATGTTTTCCGGAAGCTGAAACAAAACCCCGGATTAAAAATTTATGCACTTACCAACTGGAGTGCAGAAACATTCCCGGTTGCTTTGGAGAGATTTGATTTTTTATACTGGTTTGATGGCAGGGTAGTGAGTGGGGAAGAAAAAATGAGAAAACCATTTCCGGAGTTTTACCGGTTATTATTGCAACGCTACAGCGTTAACCCGGCTCAGGCATTGTTGATCGACGACAATACCCGGAATATTAAAGCAGCGGAAGCAGTTGGAATTAAAGGATTACATTTTATAACCCCCGGTCAATTGGAAAATGACCTGGCTGTTTATCATATTCAGTATAAATAATTCCTTATACTTGCTTTTCTAAAATTAACTTATGGAGGAAAACAATATTCACCAGGAAGAATCAGGCCTCGCTGATGAGCTCAATCAGTATACACAATACACACAGGCGTCACAGGGACAGCGGTTTTTCAACTGGCTGATCGATAATTTGTTTATGAGGTTTGCCCTCACGGTCCTTACCGGCCGTTTGGTCGGCGTGATGATCGTCAGGTTTTTCCCTGACTTTGCTTTGCGTATTGCCTATGAAGAAAACACGCTGGATATTTTTTTGGTAAATTATCTTTTCGGATTTTTTAACTACCTGATCTATTATACTTTTTGTGAAAGGGCTTTTAAAGGATATACATTAGGCAAACTGATAACAGGAACAAGAGCGATCAGGGATGATGGCCAGGAACTTAGTTTCAGGGATGCTATCCTTAGAAGTCTTTCCAGGCTTGTTCCGTTTGAAGCATTCAGTGGCTTTGCTGACAGGCCCTGGCATGATAGCTGGACAAATACTTCGGTAGTAAAAGCGAGATAAATTTATTCCAGCACCGGCCTCAACCATTTCGTTGCCTCTTCCAAACTCATTCCTTTCCGTATGGCATAATCATTCAACTGGTCCTGTCCGATTTTTCCCAGTCCAAAATAATGGCTCTTGGGATGGGCAATATACCAGCCGCAAACAGAAGCAGGCGGATTCATGGCAAGACTTTCTGTCATTTCAATACCAATATTTTCAGTAACATTCAGCAGATCAAATAATTTTATTTTCTCCGTATGGTCCGGGCAGGCGGGATAGCCGGGTGCCGGGCGGATGCCTTTGTATTTTTCTTTGATTAATTCTTCGTTCGTTAAATTTTCATTCTTTTCGTAACCCCAATATTCTTTTCTCACTTTTTGATGCAGGCATTCGGCAAATGCTTCAACAAAACGATCGGCTAAAATTTGCACCAGTATTTTATTATATTCGTCATGATCGGCGGCAAAATGGTCAATATGTTTTTTTGCACCATGGATAGTAACGGCAAAGGCACCCATAAAATCAGACCCCAATTCTCCCGGGCAAATAAAATCAGAAAGAGAATAGCTTGGCTGGCCCACAGCTTTCTTTATTTGCTGACGTAACGATTCCAGGTTTACTTCACCATTTTCTGTTTGCAATGTAATTGTATCCGCATTATTGCTGGAGGCAGCCCAGAAGCCTATAACTCCATCGGAGGAAAACCATTTTTCTTTTACAATTTTTTGAACCATTTTTTGTGCATCCTTGTAAAGCCGGGTGGCTTCTGCCCCGAAGATCTTATCGGATAATACTCCGGGAAAATGGCCGGGCATTTCCCAGGCAATAAAAAACGGACCCCAATCAATGTATTTTGCTATAGTACCCAGGTCATAACCTTTAAGCACTTTTACTCCGTCAACTAAAGGTTGGGTTGGCTTATAGTTCTTCCAGTCAAAATATTCTTTGGTAACAACCGCTTCGCTGTACGGGATCATCACTTTATCTTTTTTATTCATAAACTGGTAGCGGAGACCCTCATATTCCTGTTTTGTTTGCTGGAGTAATGTATCTCTTTGTTCTTTGTTCAATAAAGTACTGACAGCAGTCACACTTCTCGATGCATCTAATATATGCAAGACCCCATTATCATATTGCGGGGCGATCTTCACGGCCGTATGCATTCTTGAAGTAGTGGCCCCACCGATCAATAAGGGTTGTTTCATGCCCCGGCGTTTCATTTCATGTGCCACATGCACCATTTCATCTAATGAAGGCGTTATCAAACCACTCAGACCAATGATATCTGCATTTTCTTTTTCAGCTGTGTCCAGGATTTTATCTGCAGGAACCATTACCCCTAAGTCAGTAATGTCATATCCGTTACAACCCAATACGACACCCACAATATTTTTTCCAATATCATGTACATCACCTTTTACAGTTGCAAGTAAAATCCGGGGTCCCCCAGCGGCTTCTTTATTAATTGTGCCTGCAGCCAAATGTCCAAGACGCCGTTCTTCTTTTTCTGCCTCTATAAAAGGAGTTAATACGGCCACCGATTTTTTCATTACTCTCGCACTTTTTACCACCTGCGGCAAAAACATTTTTCCGCTTCCGAACAGATCTCCCACTACATTCATTCCATCCATCAGCGGTCCTTCGATAACATCCAGCGGTTTTGGATATTTCAACCGGGCCTCTTCTGTATCCGCATCAATATAATCGGTGATACCATTGACCAGTGAATGTTTCAACCGCTCTTCCACCGATGTTTCCCGCCAGCTTTCATCTTTTATATTCTCTTTTCCTTTTGCTTTTACGGTTTCGGCAAATTCAATCAATTTTTCTGTGGCTTCGTTATTATCATTATTACGATTCAGAATTACATCTTCGCATAATTTTTTTAGCTGTGGTTCTATTTCATCATATACTACTAATTGGCCTGCATTTACAATGCCCATGTCCATGCCTGCCTTGATGGCATAATAAAGAAACACACTGTTCATAGCTTCCCGTACATGATCATTACCACGAAAAGCAAAGGAAAGATTACTGACACCACCGCTTATTTTAGTCAGCGGCATGAGCTGTTTTATTTCTTTGGTAGCTTCTATGAAATCAACGCCATAATTATTATGTTCTTCCATGCCAGTGGCTATGGCAAAAATGTTGGGGTCAAAAATGATATCCTGCGGGTCATAGCCAACCTGTTCGGTTAATATTTTATAGGCCCGCCGGCAAATTTCAACTTTACGTTGTTTGGTATCCGCCTGTCCTTTTTCATCAAATGCCATAACAATAACGGAGGCGCCATAGCTCTGGCAAATGATGGCCTGTTCGATGAATTTGGCTTCACCTTCTTTCATGGAGATGGAGTTCACAATGCATTTACCCTGTACACATTTTAGCCCGGCTTCAATGATCTCAAACTTTGAACTATCGATCATGATGGGAATCTTCGCAATGTCCGGCTCACTTTGTACCAGGTTCAGAAAAGTTGTCATCGCCAAAACGCCATCTAATAATGCATCATCCATATTTACATCCAGCACCTGTGCCCCGTTCTCCACCTGTTGCCTGGCCACACTTAATGCTTCTTCATATTTATTTTCTTTGATCAGGCGGGCGAACATTTTTGAACCCGTAACATTCGTACGTTCACCTACATTTACGAAATTGGTATCCGGGCGAACGACCAAAGGCTCCAGTCCTGACAATCGCAGGTACGGTCGTATATGTATTGATTCACTCATGAAGGCTTATGCTAATTCTTTTTCGATAACAGGCAGTTGTCTTGGTGCAATGTTTTTTACTTCTTCTGCAATATGCCGGATATGATCAGGAGTGGTACCACAGCAACCACCAACAATATTCACCCAGCCTTCTTTAGCCCACTCTTCCAGGTAATGTGCTGTGTCTTCAGGATGTTCATCATATTCTCCCATTGCATTGGGCAGGCCGGCATTGGGATAAGCGGATACATAACAACTGGCTATTTGCGAAAGCTCTTCAATATGTGGCCGCATTTCTTTGGCGCCTAAGGCGCAATTTAAGCCAATGCTTAGCGGTTTGGCATGCATGACAGATGTATAGAATGCTTCCAGTGTTTGTCCGCTTAATGTTCTGCCGGATGCATCGGTTATAGTTCCGCTTATCATAATTGGCAAGGCTTCCTTTTTTGTATCCCGGAAATATTTCTTAATGGCGAAAATGGCTGCTTTGGCATTCAGCGTATCAAAAATAGTTTCTATTAAAAGAATATCAACGCCGCCATCAACCAATCCTCTTACCTGCTCATAATAAGCATTGACCACTTCATCAAAAGTCACAGCCCGGAACCCCGGGTTGTTTACGTCAGGAGATAAGCTTAATGTTTTATTCAATGGGCCTATTGCACCTGCTATCCATGGCCCCTCTGAATCTCCCCTTCCAGGGGAGACTTGACGAGACCCCTTAAATTCATTGATTGCATTCCTGGCGCATTTGGCTGCTGCGACATTTAATTCATAAGCCAATGATTGCATTTCATAATCAGCCATGGCAATGGCCGTACTGCTGAATGTATTGGTTTCAATAATATCAGCACCGGCATCCAGGTATTGTTTATGAATACCGGTGATGATCTGCGGTTGGGTAATACTCAGCAGATCATTATTGCCTTTTACATCGCGATGCCAGTTTTTGAAACGTTCGCCGCGATAATCAGCTTCGGACAGTTTATGACGCTGTATCATGGTGCCCATGGCGCCATCAATGATCAAAATACGTTCTTTCAAACAATCCTGAATTGTTTTCATAAAAATGTTGTTTGTGAACTATAAACGTTGGGAAACACTTTGAGTGAGTTTCGTACCGTTTATTAGTTCCGTTTTTTAGTCCCGATAGTAATCGGGAAGGCCGAACAATAAACAAATCCGCCTGTGATATGGGTACAAAGATAGAATGGTAACCGGAAATAGCAAATTTCTGGTCAATATTAAGATGGTTTGGTGGTTAAATGGGTGGATTGTTAAGTAGACACAACCATCAGACCATCAAACAATCAAGCTTTTTTACCTGCCAGATACATAACTCTCCACCGGCAACCTGTTCTGAAGGCTCCTGGCCAGGGTCATTTCATCGGCATACTCCAGTTCGCCGCCAAAGGCAATACCACGGGCAATGGTGGTAATGCGGATATGGATGGGTTGCAGTTTCTTCTGGATATAATAAATAGTTGTGTCTCCCTGGATATTGGGATTAAGGGCAAAAATGAGTTCTTCGGTTTTTTCTTTTACGATCCGGTGAACCAGTGATTCAATATTCAACTGGTCGGGGCCAATGCCATCCAATGGAGAAATGATGCCACCCAAAACATGATAAGTGCCGTTGAACTGCTGGGTGCTTTCAATGGCAATCACATCACGGATGTTTTCCACCACGCAGATCACTTCCTGTTTTCTCATGGAGTTAGAGCAAATGGAACAAATATCTCCATCCGCAACATTGAAACAGCGCTGGCAGAATTTTATATCACTCCGCATCCGGGCTATCACTTCACTGAATTGACCTACATCCTTAGTGTCCTGTTTTAATAAGTACAATACCAAACGTAAAGCAGTCTTTTTACCAATACCGGGCAGTTTGGCAAATTCATTCACTGCATTTTCCAAAAGTGAGGAGGAGAATTGCATGGGACAAATATAATCAATTGGCTAAAGAGCTATTTCAACCTCATTCTGCCAGGCCGGCTTTACCGAAATTTTTCTTTCGATAGGTTTGACGATCTCGGGTTGTTTGTGTTTGCCGAAGAAATTGCCCGGGTCCCATTTCCCGTTTTTGTTTTCATCGTATAAGATACGGAGCTCATAATCGCCGGGTAAAAAAAGTTGTTGTGAAAAACTGCTGCTCCCCAGCGGGAAGGATTTATAAATAAAGTCGTTTGTTACAAACTGCAGCACAGGATTTTTGGCAAGATCAAGATTGCGGAATTTTAATTGCAGGGAACCATATTCCGCCAGTTTTTTTGTTTTGAAACTCAGCGTATCTGTTTTTAATAATTTTTTACCCGAAGAATCGTCGGCAAAACCCTTGTCAAGAATAATATGATAAAGGGTATTCTCTTTCCATGTAACAGCCAGTTGCAATTTCCTGTTGTTGCTGTCTTTTTCAAATTTATAAGCAGTAGAGGGAGTATACGCCGAGTCGGTATATAGCCGGATCCTGGAAGAATCAAACAAACGAAGGGGTTGTTCAAACGTCATAATAAAATTAACCAGTAAATCCTGCTGGTTATTAATAAGGTTGGTTTGAAATTTCAGTCGTTTATCTTCCGTTTCTGCTGCCCCCTTTTTTCGGGTTCCAGTGTTGAGAGATGGTAAAATTGTTTGCAGACCTGCTTGTTTGGAAGCAAAAGCAAATAATGTTACAGGCCCTGTTTTTGATTGAACGACAACCGGGCTGTCTGCAAATGCAAATAATTGTTTGTCGCTGAAATAACGATGCGTGCCGCCTTCATCTTTCAGCGCATACAGGTAAAAAGTTTTTGGCGGAAGGTTTTTGAAAACAAAATTTCCTTTTCCATCCAGTTTAGCGATATAGCGGGGTCTTTCTTTCACTACTGCAGAATCACCGTCATTGCTGTGAAGAAGTACAATTAAAGTGGTATCCACTTTCCCGGTTTCTGCCAACAGGACCTTGCCATGCAGTTCCATTGAATCAATATAACGACCGGTAGAAAAAATATAGGTAAACCCTTTCATTACATTTCCTTCGTTATAATCTTTTATAGCATTGCCAAAATTCAATGAATAAGTGGTGTTGGATTCCAGGCTGTCTTTGAGTCGTACCGTGACCGTGTTTAATTTGGACTCAACGGAGGGATTTATTTTGGGAGATGGCGATACCAGTAAATTTTCCTGGATATTTTGCAGGTCTACAAATTCATTAAAAGAAAATGTTATCCGGGTTCCGGTAAAACTTCTTGTCGAGTCCCCGGGGCTGGCTTTTATTAATTGAGGGGGTAGCGAATCCCTCGGACCACCCTGCGGGGGTATCATATTGGCGCAGCCGGTCAGAACGGGGGTTTTTGAGATCAAAATGATTAAAAGGAAAAAGGGGAAAATTCTTTTCATTCGAAAAATTTCTCTGGCTGCAAACTTAACCTGTTTCAGGTTACAGACTCTTTCCTGTTTCCCAATATTCCTTTAAAACCTGCCTGCCGGCAGGCAGGTCCTGTTAATCATGGTTCTGTATCATCGGCGGATTCCAATTCATGCAGGGCGACTGCCAGTTTGTTGGTCTTTACAAAATTGCACCAGTGGCAATCTTCTTTGCCGCAACCAATATAAAACTCCCGGTTCTGTATTTTTTCCCAGGTACTGGTTATTTGTTGCGTAACTGTTGTGATATCCTCCGGTTTTATAACTAATTTTTCTTTCCTGTAATTTTTCTTTTTATCCGGTTCAATAAAATCAAACTCGGTGCTTACTGCTTTCCAGTCTTTTTGTTCATAATTATCAACGAGTATTTTATAAAAAACAGCCTGCCGCCAGTAATTACCCCCGTTGGGGTCTTTGTCAGACGGGCCCTTTGTCTGTGGTATAGCTTTATCCGGGTCGCCGGTTTTATAATCCACCACATTCACCGATCTGCCGTCGAATTCAAGTTTATCTAATTTCCCTTTTAACGGGACGCCTTTTATCAGCACATTCCGGATATTTCTTTCAATGGCAACAATTTTATTAAAGCTGTTGATGTATTTATCATAGTAATTACTGAGCACTTCCTGTCCATACTCGATCCTCCTTTCAAATTGTTCTTTGCTGAAACTTTCCCGGTGGCGGTGCATGTACCATTCAAAATCATTGATAAATTCTTCCTTCGCAGGGAATTTCTCTTTACCGCCTTCCTGCATTTTCCGGAATAATTTTTCAAGGGCATAATGTACTGCAGAGCCAAACTCTGTGGCTTCATTTTTTGGTGAGGGAATGCGGATCAGGTTTTTGAAATAAAATTCAAGCGGGCATTTCAGGTAGTTGTTCAGCGCCGTTACATTCATCGAAAACTTATCGAGGATTCGGCTGATGAATTCTTCTTCTATCTTTTCAATTTCCGGGGCTTCGGCCTCAGCAAAATCCAGTGCGGAAAATTCAGACAACAGCTCATTATCAATAATTACTTTTTCTACCGGCAAGGGCTGTTCGTCCTGTATCTCTGCAATAAACATGGATGGCTCCAGTTCCTTACCATCGTTTTTGAATTTGCTGTATGATATATATAAGTGTTGTTCGGCTCTTGTTATCGCCACATAAAACAGTCTTCTTAGTTCCTCTTCATCATTAGCGGCATGTTGTGAAGAAAACATGGTATCCGGCAGTTTGTACCCGCCACCGGGCTTTCTTTTCTTTTCCCAATATGCAGCGTTGCATCCTGCGAAGAATACATATTCAAACTCCAGGCCCTTTGCACCATGTGCAGTCAGCAGGTTGATCCCTTTATCACTGCCGCTTACCTGCACCAATGGTAAAGAAATTTCTTCTTTTTCCATCAGCTCAACCAGGTTAACCAGTTGCTGCAGCGTTAAAAAAGGATTACGGTGCGTTTCTTCTTTCACAAAACCGAACAGGCCGGTAAGGATCTGTAATTGCCAATGTTTGTCAATACTTTGCATAATATGGCTGAGTACACCGGCTTTACGGATCATGTTTTCAAATAATGTTTGCAGCGTTTGATTGGGAACATCGGCTATCAGCTCTTCAATAACCCCGGATGCTTTTTTCAAACCTTCATGCAGGTTGTTGCTGAAAAGATCTTTTGCGGGAGTATTTGACTTTTCAAATAACAATTGGCGGATAGAAGCCTGCCTGCCGGTAGGCAAGGTTTTGTTTTCGTTGAATCTCTTATCTGCTACTTCCATGGTCAGTTTGGCAATTTCAATGGGAGGAATGCCAAACCAGTCAAAATGCAGGATCTCAAACAGCATCTCATCACCACTATAAGGAATATCATGCTCCGAAGCAAGGTATTTCAGTAACAGGATGATCTTTTGCGCAAGGGGCAGTTCAAGAATATTCAGCTGTCTTTTACTATATACCGGGATATTCAGTTGCCTGAAATATTGGGCCAGTTCTACACCGTATTTGTTCTCCTTATAGATGATACCGATCCTTCCCGGGGGAACATCCTGCCCGGTTAACAGCTTTACCTGCCTGGCAATTCCGATCATTTCCTGCCGCTGTGTTTCATACTCTTGTATAATTGGTTTATTGGTTAATTGGTTAATTAATTTATTGGAGGATGAAAGTTCTTTGCTCAGGCCTTCAATTTTTTTAACTAATCTTTCTTCATTGCGGTTTATAAGTGTCCTGGAAATATCAAGGATAGGTTGAGTGGAACGGTAATTATTGGTTAACACCACTGTCAACAGATCATTTTTATAATTCCCGGCAAAGTCCAGCATGTTCTCCACATTGGCTCCCTGGAAACGGTAGATACTCTGGTCATCATCACCCACCACAAATACATTGGGCTTGTCCCAGTAACTGATCAGCAATTCCACCAGCTTGTTCTGTGTGCCGCTGGTATCCTGGTATTCATCCACCAGTATGTATTGAAACCGTTCCTGATAATTCGCCAATAGATTTTTGTTTTCTTCAAATGCTTTAATGACCCAGTTGATCATGTCATCAAAATCATAACGGTTCTTTTTCCGCATCAGTTGCTGAAAACGGTCAAACTCACCCACAGCTGCCCGGAGTTTTTCCATTCTTTCTTTTTCATCTTCTATTTTATCTTTCTTCAGGTCACCGGCATTGAACTCTTTGTATTTTCTTTTATAAATGAATTCTTCCCGGTTGGGCAGGTCGGCGAGATATTCATCTATTTTCCGGTTAATAAATGATTGCGTCCAGCCTTCTCTTTTCATCGCACTGAAAAGTGATTGCAGGTTGTTGACCTCAAAATACACATCACCCCTGTATCTTTTCAATGGATGGTTTTTGGGAAACGAATCGATCAGTTCTTTGAAGAGCTGAATTTTTTCCAGGTCAGAAACCGGGTCAAGCGCTGTCTTTTCAAACAGGTATAAATTTTCCTGGATCACATCATTGCAAAAAGCATGGAACGTATTAATGTTTACTTTATAAGCATCGGGCCCGATGAATTGCAGTAATCTTTTCCGCATCGCTACCACGCCGGCGTCTGTATAAGTGAGGCAAAGAATATTTTGCGGGTAAACATCTGTTTCCAGTAAGATCTTTCCGATCCGGCTGGCCAATATTTGTGTTTTACCGGTTCCCGGTCCGGCGATCACCATCACCGGCCCTTCGATAGTATCCACAGCCAGCCTCTGTTTTTCATTCAGCTGTTCATACTCTTCAGCAAATCTTTTCTTCAGTCTTTCTCTGTTTAAGGACATATTTTCAAAGATAGTTTAAAACCAAAAAGGCTGTGGCTTGTTATCACATAATCTCTGCATGAGAGAAAGATCTGTCAGGGCAGGTAAGGAGCAGTATTTGCAGAATGCGGGAACAATTTCCCGCCCCTCTCTGCATCTTGTTTCGGCTACCTCGGGGCTTTATTATAATTTGCGCCTAAATCTTTATTGTATGGGTTTGAGAAACAGGGTTTTTGCATTACTTCTTACTGTTTTTTCCTGTATTCTATGCAAGGGACAGTTAACTCCTGTTTATATTTTTCAGCATGACGATACTTTGTTAAAAAGAAAATATTACAATGAGGCCTTGCAGAAAAAAACTGCAATAATAAGTGCCCTTAAAAAGGAAAACATAAAAGAGTACAAGGAAGCTTATGGCAATATGTTTGATGTAGTGGAGGATTTTTTAATTGGCACCCGGTCTGTAACAGAACATGAGGCAGACAACTATATTAAATCGGTAGCCACAAAAATAATTAATGCCAACCCGGAACTAAAAGGCCTTGACATCAGGATCGTATTTTCCCGGGATATAGCCCCCAACGCATACAGTATCGGGGATGGCACCATCGCTTTTAATGCAGGCCTGTTTGTTTACCTCCACAACGAAGCTGAAATTGCTTTTGTACTTTGTCATGAGCTGGCCCATTATTACCTGGAGCATAGCCGGAAAAAAATTGACAAGTTTGTAAAATTGCAGACCAGTGACAGTTTAAAAAAGGAGCTGAAGCGATTGGTTAAACAGGAATACGGGGTGGGGGCGCAATTGGAAAAACTTTCAAAAACCCTTCTATTTGATATTCACCGGCACAGCCGCGACAATGAAGCAGAAGCTGACCGGGTAGGGCTACAATTTTTGAAAAATACCGGTTATAACGGGAATGGCTTTATAACCACTATGAAGCTGCTGGACAAAATAGACGATACAACAATGTTCAGCCGGCTTGATCTGCAGAAAGCACTGACTTTTCCGGAATACCCTTTCAAAGAAAGATGGATTAAAAAAGAATCAGCCATTTTTGGCGCCATGAAGCCGGATGAATCTTCAGGGCTTACGCAAAAGGAAAAGGATTCGCTGAAAACACATCCTGATTGCATAAAGAGAATTGCATTGCTGCAAGATTCGGCATTAAAAATTACCGGCAACGATTTCCAGGTGGATGAGAAGCTTTTTAACCGCCTGAAGCAGGAATTTATACCGGAAATAACAGAAGAAGTTTATAAAAGCGGCAACATCAGTTTCAACCTTTATCTTAGCCTGCAAATGCTGCAGGATGGTAAAAATATTCCGCTGGCGGTATATTCTGTAGCCAGGGATCTAAACCTGATTTACAAGCATCAGAAAGAGCATGAACTGGGTTTGATCATAGACTCGGAAAACAGAAGGTTTGATGAAGGCTACAACCTGTTACTTCGGATGCTGTACAGGTTGAAGCTGCCGGAGATCGCGGAGATCAATACAAATTTTTGTTTGCTTTATGAAGGGCAAATGAAAAACTACGCAGGATTTGGCGAAGAAATGGGAAAAGCAAATGAGTATAAACTGGCTAATCAATAATTTTAATAAACAAATATTAATATGAAAAAAGCACTATTTGGAATAGCATTGATGTGTGTCTTTGTCTCCAGGACCCATTCGCAAAAAATGACTGTTGAGAATGTGTACAAGGCATCTCCCCGGAATGCGGCAGCTATTAAGCAGGGATCTGATGTAAAAGGGTATTATTTCTTTTTCATCAGTGATAAAATAGACAAGAAAACAAATGAATACACACTCCGCATCACCGACAACAGCCTGAATCTGCTGAAAGATGTAAAGTTCCAGGATTCAAAACATGTGTATATCCTTGAATCATCTTTTAACGGCACCGACCTGATCTTCCTTTTTTATAATGATGATGAAAACACTTTTGAATACCAGGTATATGGTGCTGATGGAAAGAAAAAACACGTCTACAACCGTCAGCTCAGTAAAAAGGAAGAAAGATTCCTTGAATCCACTTACCTGGCATTGGATGATGATGAGGAAACCTATAAAGGCTTATACCCTGTAGAGGGTACCGGCTTTATTTCCGTAATGCCAAGCAGGGAAGACAAAGACTACACTTTCCAGGTGGATTTTTTCTCTACGGAAAAGCGTAAACAATGGACTTACATTCCTACTGAAGGCGGCAAAAAATTTATTGGTGACTACCTGGGATATTACAAAGGAGTAGTATATATAGAAGTGCTCCGTTACGGCGGCGCTTTTGACCAGAAGCCGGACTCTTATATACTGGGCCTGAGCCTGGAAACAGGAAAAAAACTTTTTGAAAAGCCAACCGACAGCAAGTTCCGTTTTTACCCGGCCAGTCTGTCGTTGGTAAACGAAGGCAGGGCATATATATATGGCGAGTATTTTGATGTTGATGCTAATATTATGAAAGACAAATCAAAAGGTTTTGCTTTCTGGAATGTTGATGAAAAAGGCGCTATCACCAGTGAAAAATATTTGTCATGGGATGTGGAGATGGCAAAATACCTGGACGTAACTTCAAAAGGAAAGATTGCCGATTTTGGTTTTATGTACCTGCACCAGTTTGTACAAACCGCTGATGGAAAAATTTATGCCATCGGCGAAGGCTATAAAAAAGTAGCCAGTGCTTTGGGCATAGCTTCAACCCTTTTAACAAGGGGCAGGGGTGGCGCCAGTATGACCAAGGCAAGAATTACTGATATGATGGTGCTGACATTTGACCAGGATTTTAATATTAAAGGCGCTAAAATATATGAGAAGAACTCAAATAATATAGAGCTTCCCAGCGGGTATGATTTTATGAGTACCCCGATATTGGGTAAACTATTGAAATATTATTTTGGGGGGTTTGATTATGCTTACACCCAGGTGAACAATGATTTTACTTCTTTTTCCGTTTACTACAGCGATTT
This sequence comes from Chitinophagaceae bacterium, assembly GCA_041486045.1. Lineage (GTDB taxonomy): Bacteria > Bacteroidota > Bacteroidia > Chitinophagales > Chitinophagaceae > JJ008. The sequence goes on from JBGPKR010000057.1 coordinate 17,714, forward strand.
TGTGAAAGAAAAGGGAAGCTATAAGGGAGGTACATTCAACTCTATTACTTATGCCGACGGAAAATTTACCACAGACAGGATCAATACCAAGTCAGATGCAAAATTCTCTGCTGTATATCCCAGCAAACAGGGCCAGGTGCTGATCATGGATTATTACAAGAAAGACAAACGGCTTGAGATGCACATTGAAAAACTAAATTAGGTGGTGAGTTGTGAGTGGTGAGTAGTGAATGGGATATGCTGGAACAAAGAATTCTTTACTTAATGCAAAAAAATAAAAAGAGGCTGATAAAAACTTATCAGTCTCTTTTTATAAGTTCCCACTTACTATTCGCCACTCACTTTATTATCCCGGCATCCTTGAAATATATTTTTCAATCTGTTTTATCTGATCTACAATTTGTGGTGTAGTCGGTTTCAATGCTTTTGCTTTTCTGAAAAAATCTTTGGCAGCCCGGAATTCTCTTTTATTCATCATGATGCTGCACATCTGTAAATAAGCGGCTGCTTCATTTTCTTTATCCGGTAAACCTTTGCGGATGGCGCCGCGGATATAACTTTCTGCCTGTTTCAGGTCATTTTTTTGCATCATCAGCATTCCCATTTGTAACATACTGGCTCCTTCTGCCTCTTTCATCGGCATGCCCAGGTCCAGGCCTTTCTTCATACTTTTTTCTGCCCCGGCAAAATCCTGTTTCATCATGGAGATATTTCCTTTCAGCGTATAATACACGGAACGGATTGGCTTATACAGCAAATTGGGAAATTTAATGGAGGCAATTACTTTTTCAGCTCCTTCCATATCCCCGCTTTCCATATATTCCTGGATAATGCGGAGGGGACCAAAGAAAAAATGTCCTGCTATTAATATAACACCCACCAGGTACAGGGGAAAAGCCGGCCAGAAGCTGGCGGAATAGTTAACATAACCACCAGCTGCCAATAACACAAGGCCGATCCAGAGGCGGTATTTTATGAGGAGGTTGTAGAATTTCATTGATGAAAATTAAAGGATGGCAAAGATAAGGTTTGTAGGGAACAGCGATTTTAAGAGTCAGATTGATTATTTTTGCGACCCGCTAAAGCCCGGGCCGCCCGCCGTAGCTTTAGCGAAGGCATGTAGCGGAGGCGGGTCCCGTACCTGCCTGCTCGCCTTCGCATAGCTTCAGCGGAGCAAGGCCGGCAGGCAGGGTTCAATGCCCGCCCGGCTGATCCCGATAGCTATCGGGACGGACGGGGATAGAATAGAAGTTCTTAAATACTAAATTGTTTTTTTGGTCCCGTAGTTCAATGGATAGAATAGAAGTTTCCTAAACTTTTGATACAGGTTCGATTCCTGTCGGGACTACTTGTTAATTTTGAAACCCTTACCCCGTAAGGGTTTTATCGTTTTATACACCCGACGGTAGCAGTAATAGTAGCAAATGGGCGCCATTCGAGAAATTTTGGATAGTCTCACACGCAAAACCCATGTTGTAAGCTGGCCTTCTTCAAAC
>JBGPKR010000058.1:0-18814 GCA_041486045.1 Chitinophagaceae bacterium
AAAATATAAAATTAAAGCGTTTAGAACCGATAGCACCTATCCTAATTGGATTGGCACAAAAACTACTAACACTTATTGGGTAATGGCTCAAGTAGAAAAAAACTACTGGATAAATATTGATTTTATTGAAAAACCAAAAAAGGAATTGTTACCGGATTGGATAAGTGAAACCGGTAATGATATGAAAAGTTCCGGCAGGACCTATCTCGCCTCGATGGGTATTTATATTTTCAACCGCCAGTTACTCTTTGACCTTTTACAAAATGAATTTAAAGATGCTACTGATTTTGGCAGGGAGATCATTCCCCAATCCATCCATAAATACAAAGTAGCCAGCTACCAGTATGATGGTTATTGGACAGATATTGGAAATATCCATTCTTTCTTTGAAGCCAATCTTGACCTGACGAGGGAAATACCGTCATTCAACCTTTTCGATAATGACCGAACCATTTATACCCGTCCCCGTATGTTGCCCCCGGCCAAGATTAGCGGCACCACGCTGGAAAAAACATTGATAGCAGAAGGTTCTATCATTCATGCATCCCGTATTGAGAGCAGTCTGATCGGGATCCGTTCAAGAATAGGACTTGGCTCTACGCTGCTGAACACCTATACGATGGGTAATGATTATTACGAAACGCTGGAAGAAATTGCTGAAGCGAACAGGAAAGGCATTCCCCTGATGGGGATCGGAAGCGGCTGTTATATCAAGAATGCCATCATTGATAAGAACTGCCGTATTGGTGATGATGTCCGCATCAACGGCGGTTCTCATATTGAAAATACAGATCTCCCTCTCTATTCAGTAAAGGATGGAATCGTTGTCATTAAGAAAGGGGCTGTAATACCCAATGGGTTTGTTATCTGATCAGCAGGCGGCTCAGATAACAAAATTGAGCAGCAGCTTGCTGCCATAGGATCCCCAATCTTTTGCAAGCCTCTCCAATGAACTCATCATGGTGGAACGATTAACTTTCTTTCCTTTGGTTGCCGGAACCACTTTGTTCATCTTTACATCAAACACTTCCACTTTAGTTGCAAACCATGTTGCATGAAGTCTTGGTATGCCCATTCCCAGTATCATTCCTGGTAATCCCTGTATTCCTTCCGGCCCGCCGCTTACCAATATTTCGTCGGTATAGAAAGCAAAAATGGCGATGCTGTCATTTAATATACCGACCGCTTTGCGGCAATCATAGCCGGCGATCGTTCTCACATCAGCTGTTATCTTCCATTTTATTTTCAGCAAACTGTCTTCTACGAGAAATGTTTCTTCGAAAACCGGCTTCTGAGAAATGGAGATGCCTTTCTTGTAATCCGTATAAACAATATTCTTGTCGCCGTAGGGCCGGTAAAAACTCCTTGGGTCCACCGGCACCTCTTTTCCGGGCTGATAAACAGATCTGCTTGTATCGCCGGTAAAATCGTAGTAGTTAACAACAGAAACCGGAATACGGTCTTTAAACTGATCGTAAAAGCTATTACCTTCCCACAGTTCTTTCATCAACTGGCGGGCGCTTATTGTTTTTTCAAACTCCACTTTTATAGTGGAGAAAAAACGATCCTGGGCAAATACAGCCTGTATTGCCATTGTTATGCTTGCTGCTAAAATGATCTTCTTTATCATTTCTTTTCTCCTCCCGGCATTTGATTAAACGACCATTCAAATTTTAAAAGAAAGTAGCGGCTGATCCGTTGAAAACGGTCATCAGATATAAATGTGCTGTTGATTGTACGGGTAAAGCCTTTGTTGTCATCCAGTATATCATTGGCAATAAAGCTGATCTTGCCTGCATCTTTTTTAAATATTTTTTTTGACAGACCTGCATTCCATATCACCAGGTTGGTATTGGTAGCAAAGGCATTGATCCGCTGACGAAGATCAGCGTTGACATTTGTGTTGAATTCTGATTTCCAAGGTAATGTTATTTGTGCTTCTGCCCGCCCGCCATAAGTAAAATAGTTATTACTATTACCTGATAGCAGGGATGACCTGGAAGAGTTATACCCGACAGAAGGGCTAATGCTGAATTCATATTTCTTTTCAACATCAATGCCCAGGTCCAGGTTAAAATTTGCACTATACGATTTAGTGGTAGCCTTCTGGCTGTTTATAAAGTTTATAAACTTAGCCCCGTTTGCATTTATACCAAATCCATAGTGCAGCTTTTTATCTGCACTTTTAAACATACCTCCTCCCTTATTCCAATTGCCTCCAAAATACCAGTTGGTATTTCCGTTCACGTTTACAGGATAGTAGGTCCGCTTACCGGTTGATGTGTCTATTGTATTAAACTGTGTAATGGCATTCTGCTGAATATTATAGCTGAAATAAGCATAAGAATACATTTGCTTCAGCACTTTGTACTGATTATAATTAACGGAAAAGCTGTGATTAAATCCGACTTTCAGGTCAGGGTTGCCTTTATATTCATTCAGCTGGTCCGTATTGTCCCGCAACGGTTGCAACTGGTTAATGGTAGGTTGTCTTGTTGTGCCACGGTAACCAATGCCAAGATTTGTTTGCGGCTTGGGTGTATAATTGAACTGTGCCTGCGGAGTAATATTCAAAAAATGAAATTGACTGCTGCTGTTATTATCTAGATTAGCAAGATCCAGTTTTACAGTGGCTATACCCGAACCCAACCCCGCTCTTATTTTTTTACCTGTGTAGCGGAATATAGCATTACCGCTATGAGAGAAAGCATCCAGTTCAAAATTATTGCTGAAATCAGTTATATGCACTTCATATTTACCGTCAGATCCTTTTTCATATGTATTCCGCAATGAACGGGAATGATTCTTATTATACGCATAATCAACTATCAGCGTCCATTTGTCCGACAGGGGCTCGGTGAAAGTGCTTTTAACACCCATTGTGGTGGAATGGCCATCAAATAATTTTTGCTGGTCAGTTGTATCGCTATGACCGTAAACGCCGCCATTGAAGAATCGTATCCTTGTATTAGTAAGCCCGCTGTTATTATCATCCGTTACCCCGTAACGCAATACTGTCTGCCATAGCCGGTTCTTCTTTTTAAAGAGCTGCTTGTAGGTAAACTGGTTATCAATTTGACTTCTGTCCGTGTTATTATCATAGTCATTAAAGCTCTGGTTGACAGAATCCCGGTTGGCATTCAAAAACTCGCCGTTATTCTTTCCGATAGTATGACTTGTTTTGACAGTATAGACAGAAACAATTTTAAAAGAGGTCAGCGAATCAAGTTTCCACTCATATTTGACATTGATGGCATGCTGCTGGTTCAATGCGTTTTTGCTGGTATACCTGTTGCTGTAGCTAAGCCCTGTTGGCAGGATGTTTTGTGTCAATGTTGTACCTACGTTAGTCGTACCAAGCCGGTTAAAGCGATAGGAGAGATTCACATTGTGTTTGTCAGCGTTCCATTTATTACTGAACAATGCGCCGGCTGTGTATGCATCGGGCAACCCGCGAAGGTTCCAGTCGTTAAAATCATCGCTGCCTCCAAAGCTGAAATAGTAGCCGCTTAGTTCATCATATTCCGGGTCACTATCCATGCCAAGTTTCTGTCGGTCTTCCCAGCTCAGGCTGCCGGCATTCACATTGGTACGGGTTCCGAAAACGGAGACTTTCTTTTTCCCGACAAATTTGTTGTAAAGGGCTTTGGCATCAAAGTATTTATTGAAATCACTGGCTGCATTGAGTTTTCCAAATGCTCCTTTCTTCGCATCTTCTTTCAGTTTGATATTAACCGTCTTTCCTTCATTACCCGTACTCATGCCGGTCAACTGTTGCTGTTCTGTTTTTGTTTCGAATACCTGCACCCGGTCCACCGCTTTGGCAGAGATGTTTTGCGTGGCCATCGTGGGGTCATCACCGAAAAATTCTTCACCATCTACCAAAACTTTATCAACCCTTTTACCCTGCGCCACTATTTCTCCTTTACTATTAACGGTAAAACCCGGCAATTTTTTCAACAGGTCTTCAACTGTTCCGCCTTCTTTTACTTTAAAGCTGTCGGCGACAAATTCGGTCGTATCACCTTTTATCCGGATAGCAGAACCGGTTCTTATCACCACTTCCTCAAGGATCTTGCTTTTTAATGTCATGTTTACTGTTCCAATATCTGCATTGCCTTTGACTTCAATCTGTTCCAGGTAGTCAGCAAAACGGGGGTAAGTAACCAACATTAAATACCAGCCGGTATCAATTTTGGGCAGGACAAATTTTCCCTGTTGATTACTCCGGGTATACGTGACAAGTGTTGTATCTGATTTTCGCAAAAGGGAGATAACAGCAAGATGAAGATTTTGTTTTTCCGAAGAATCTGCAACAGATCCGCTGATGACTGCCTGCTGTGCTTGTACAGATAGAATGGATAAAAATAACAGGCAGGTGAATACAGCCGGTTTGAGCATGTTGGTTGTTTGATTAGTTCTGAAAAATATCAATTTGGCTACTGATCAGAGCTGATATTTACCTGAACTGCACAAAATTGATGATTTGCGGTAAGAATAAAGTGCCAGCAACGCTACAATACTGTTAATTTTCAACAAATACCTTACGTTTAATCAGATGCTCAGTTGTTATAATTCCACACAAATGGCATTAAAAACTAATAATGATGATATGTCAGCATATTTGGGTTTTCATTTAAAAGTTTGTGGCTGTACAAGGGATCATTTTTTTGTTTATACAAAATGTGTACTTTTTACATAATCTTCCTATCTTCAAACCTGCTCTGAAATATTAAATAACGATTGCCATGTCAACTGCTTTTACCGGTGCAAAGCCGAAGCTTAGTATTTCCCAGATCATCAACATGAGTGTTGGTTTCTTCGGGATCCAGTTTGCTTTTGGATTACAAAACGCCAATGTCAGCAGGATCTTTCAAACGGTGGGCGCCAATATTGATGATATTCCCATTTTATGGATCGCAGCTCCTCTTACCGGTTTGATCATTCAACCGATCATTGGTCATTGGAGCGATAAAACATGGCATAAACGATGGGGAAGAAGAAGACCGTTTTTTATGGTGGGGGCTATTCTTGCCTCGTTAGCGCTTTTTGTTTTCCCGAATGTTACAGAAATATGGATGGCTGCAGTTATGTTGTGGCTGCTGGATGCTTCCATTAATATTTCCATGGAACCATTCAGGGCATTTGTCGGTGATATGCTTCCTGATTCGCAAAGAACCACCGGCTTTGCCATGCAAAGTTTTTTTATCGGTGTAGGGGCGGTGATCTCTTCTTTGCTTCCTTATCTTCTTACTGAATTAGGTATTTCTAATAAAGCACCTGAAGGGGTGATCCCTGATTCCATCAAGATATCATTTTTAATAGGAGCTGCTGTTTATATTGCCGCCATTTCCTATACGGTTTTTACGACGAAAGAATATTCCCCGGAGCAATTAAAGTCATTCGGGGAAATCAAAGAATCCGGTAATGAGATAAATATTAAAACCCCGGCTGAGGCTTTTTTTAAAAAAGGAATGATCTGGGCATTCATCGGGATCATTCTTACCGCCGGGCTTTTTATTTACAATTCTTCTGTGGTCAATAAACTTGAAAAAGAACTTTATGTATTATCCGGCGGATTGGCTGTATTTGGGATCTGTCAATTAGTGGCCGGGCTTCTTCAGAAAAGAAAAAGTAAAAATGGTTTTGTTGAAGTAATGGATGACCTGAACTTTCTGCCATCCACGATGAAAAAACTGGCCGTGGTCCAGTTCTTTTCCTGGTTTGCATTATTCTCCATGTGGATCTACTCAACACCTGCACTGGCACAGCATCTTTCCGGAACGACTGACACAACCTCCGCTGCATACAATAAAATGGGAAACTGGGTGGGTGTGCTCTTTGCCTTTTACAATGGCTTTGCCGCGTTATTTGCATTTCTCTTACCGGTATTAGCCAAAAAATTTTCCAGGCCTGTCACCCATATGATCGCATTGATAGCAGGAGGATTGGGTCTTATTTCTTTTTATATTTTTAAAAATGAGAATTTGCTGATCATCAGCATGGCGGGTATCGGGTTAGCCTGGTGCAGTATCCTTGCTATGCCTTACTCCATGCTGACAAGGGCTTTGCCGGCGAATAAAATGGGAGTTTACATGGGCATCTTTAATTTCTTTATTGTTATTCCCCAGATTCTTGCTGCTACACTTCTGGGAGTATTTACCAGACATATTTTTAATGGAAATGCAATCCTGACCATCGTGGTGGGGGGATGTTCAATGATAATTGCTGCATTGTTCAGCCTAAGAATAAAAGATAAATAACCTGATTATGAAACGATATCTTTTTATCCTCTTGTTGTTTGTTTCAACTAAAAGCTGGTGCATTGATGTATATCCCACTCACTGGTGGGTGGGGATGAAGAACCAAAACCTGCAACTGTTAATTCATCGTGACAGGGTAGCTAACGAGAATGTTTCCATGCTGCCTTACCCAGGTGTTAAACTCATTAAACAAAGCAAAGTTGAAAGCCCGAATTATCTTATTATAGATCTTGTGATCAGTTCAACAACAAAACCAGGTAAAATAATTTTCAAAATTGATAACCTTCAATCTCCTGAAGCTGTTTCTTATAAAACATTTGCATACGAACTAAGGGCCCGCAGCAGCCAAAATGGAATAACAAGAGTAAAAGGCGTTACATCTGAAGATCTTGTTTACCTGATCATGCCCGATCGTTTCAGTAACGGCGATCCTTCCAATGACCGGGTACCCGGCATGCTGGATCAAACTCTTCGCAGGGATACCGTATTCAACCGGCACGGCGGCGACCTGAAAGGTGTTCAAAACCATCTTGATTATTTACAGGACCTCGGTGTCACAACCATCTGGTTGAACCCGGTGATCGAGAACGATATGCCCAACCGGACAGAACATGGATATGCTTTTACCAATCATTATAAAGTGGATCCCCGCATCGGTGGCGATGAAGCTTATACAGAACTGATCAATGCTATTCATGCAAAAGGGATGAAGATCATCCAGGATGCGGTGTATAATCATGTGGGCATTGAGCATTTCCTCGTGAAAGATTTGCCATCGAAAGATTGGCTGCACCAATGGCCCGCTTATACCAATACCACCTATAAGGAACAGCCACTTTTTGATCCTTATGCAGCCGCAGTTGATAAAAAGAGAATGAGTGATGGATGGTTTACACATTCTATGCCTGACCTGAATCAAAACAATCCTTATGTTGCTAATTTTTTAATTCAGCATGCCATCTGGACAGTGGAAGAATACGGAGTTGACGGATGGAGGATCGATACCTATTCTTACAACGACCTTGCTTTCATGAATCGCTGCAACAAGGCCTTGTATGATGAATTCCCTAAGATCACTTTGTTTGGAGAGACCTGGGTGCATGGTGTACCCAACCAGAGTTATTTTTGTGAGAACAACTACAATATTCCTTACAAAAGCAACCTGCAGGCCACTACAGATTTTCAATTACTTTTTTATGGCATCCAGGAAGCGCTTACAAAACCTTTCGGATGGACAGAAGGAGTGAACAAACTCTATATCACCACTGCCCAGGATTTTGTGTATAAAAATCCAATGCGTGAAGTAATATTCCTGGATAATCATGATCTGCCCCGATTTTATTCTGTGCTGAAGGAAGACACAGCAAAATATAAAATGGCTTTTGCATGGCTACTGACTTTTCGCGGTATTCCGCAAATGTATTACGGCAACGAAATACTGATGACAGGCACCACATCGCCAAACGATGGTTATGTGCGGCAGGATTTTCCCGGTGGATGGGCAGGTGACCCTTCGAATAAATTCACTGAAGCAGGAAGAACAGCCAAAGAAAATTCGATCTTCAATTATATAAAAAGGTTTGCCAGGTTCCGGAAAAATTCCACGGCTATAAAAACCGGGAAACTGACACAGTATGTTCCTGAAAATGGAGTATATGTTTATTTCAGGTATGATGCCGGTCAAACCATCATGTGTGTGATGAATACCAACAGCACTTCTTCCACGATCAAAATGGATCGCTTTGCAGAAAGGGCCGGCGGATTTACAAAAGCATACGATGTAGCTACAGGAGTTACTTTCAATCTTGAACAAACATTAACTGTCGGGCCAAATTATTTGCTGCTGATGGAGTTGAGGAAGTAGTGTGATTATGCCGGTGGAGTGCAACATCGGCTTAGAACCCAAAGGAGCTTTGGGAGAAAAGAAAAATATATAAATTTACAGGTGATTTCATTGCCCTGGGCTTTTCAGTATAAATTTTTTTAGCATTTAAAAACCCAGATGATGTTAAATAAATATTTTTTATTTCTGGCAGTTTTTTTGGTATTAATCCTTGTTGCCTTTATTAAGCCGACATCTTCACAATTCATTTCTAAACCTGTTTTGATCAGGGATACTATGCCGGTAACTGATACAGCAGAAAAAATATATAACAAAGTTGAAATTGAGGCTACCTTTCCCGGTGGAGATCAGGCCTGGATAAAATTTCTCAAAAAAAATCTGAATGGAATGGTTGCTACTGATAATGGAGCACCAGAGGGGCAATACACGGTCATGGTTCAGTTTGTCGTAGATAAATATGGTAAAATAACTGATATTAAAGCCTTGACCAATCATGGCTATGGTATGGAAAAAGAAGTAATAAGATTTTTGAAAAATTCTCCGAAATGGAACCCTGCCTTCCAGGACGGACGATTTGTAAAAGCTTACCGTAGACAGCCTGTAACCTTTACGGTAGCCGGCGAGTAGCATTTACAGTAATTGTCTAATTGAGGAAGATTTAATTAAAGATTAATCAAGCAGATATTTATTGTCATACTATCGCTTATAAGTAGTCCCATTTTCTCTGTAAATTACAGCATGGCCAAAGCGAAGAATCCGGCATCAGTTTCAAAAAAGCCTGCCCGCGGTGGCGGGAAAGGAGTCAGCAAAACTGAAACCGCTGTCTTCGAAACGCCAAAACGATACGAAGAAACCAACTTCATTGATACTTCCAAACCCGTTTGGAATTACTCGCTGCTGACAGATGAAGATGTAAGCAATTACCAGAACGGAACCAATTACCAGCTTTACAAAAAATTCGGTTCGCATTCCATACAGGTAAATGATGTATGGGGCATGTATTTCTGTATGTGGGCGCCGAATGCCACTTCTGTTTCTGTCAAAGGAAATTTTAATGACTGGAAAAATCATGAGTATGAATTAAGTCCCCGTTGGGATAAAAGCGGTATCTGGGAAGGATTTATTCCGCATTTTAAATCAGGTGAAGCTTATAAATACCATATCATCGGTTATGCTAAAAGAAAGATCGATAAAGGCGATCCCTTCGCCAATTTTTGGGAGAAAAGACCTGAAACAGCTTCCATCACCTGGGATATGTATTATGAATGGAAGGATTCAGTATGGATGAAGAATAGAAAAAAGAATAACTCCCTGGATGCCCCCTGGGCTGTTTATGAAGTTCACCTGGCCAGTTGGCAACGCCCCGATAAAAATGATGAAGAAAGCTATAACAGCTATGATGAAATAAGAGAACGATTGGTGCCTTATGTAAAAGAAATGGGTTTTACCCATGTGGAATTCATGCCCGTGATGGAACATCCCTTTGATGGAAGCTGGGGTTATCAGATCACTGGTTTTTTTGCTCCAACTTCCCGGTTCGGCAATCCACAGGGATTAATGCAGTTAATAGATTCTTTTCACCAGGAAGGTATCGGAGTAATACTGGATTGGGTGCCCTCGCATTATCCTTATGATGCGCATGGCCTGTTCATGTTCGATGGCGCCCATACCTACGAGTATGCAGATATGAGAAAAGGATTTCATCCTGACTGGAACAGTTACATCTTCAATTACAAAAGGGGAGAAGTAAAATCATTTCTGATCAGCAACGCCAGGTATTGGTTCGATACATTTCATATTGACGGGATAAGAGTCGATGCGGTTAGTTCAATGTTGAAATTAAATTATTCAAGAGAAGAAGGGGAGTGGGAACCAAATGAATTTGGTGGCGATGGAAATTTAGAAGCTATTGCATTTATTAAAGATCTGAATGAAACGATCTTCCGGGATTTTCCGGATGTGCAAACTATTGCCGAGGAAGCTACAGACTGGCCGGGTATTTCCAAACCAACTACACATGGCGGTTTAGGCTTTGGAATGAAATGGATGATGGGCTGGATGCATGATACGTTGGACTATTTCAAACTTGATCCTTTATTGCGTCAGTTTCATCAAAACAAATTTTCATTCAGCATGATGTATTATTATGATGAAAATTTTATGCTGCCCCTCAGTCATGATGAAGTGGTACATGGCAAAAGCCCTATGTTATATAAAATGCCGGGAGATGAATGGCAGAAATTTGCCAATCTCCGTTTGCTGTACACTTATATGTGGACACATCCCGGCGCCAAACTTTTATTTATGGGAAATGAGTTTGGGCAAACCAAAGAATGGAATTACAAATCAGAATTAAACTGGGGTTTGTTACAATTTGATTGTCACCGGTTACTAAAAGAATGTGTGCGGGAATTGAACAGGCTATTGAATACGGAACCGGCCTTGCATCAAAACCAGTTTAATGAGAAAGGTTTTGAATGGGTGGACCTGGATCACCGGGCCGAAAGCGTTGTTGTTTACAAAAGAAAAGGGAGAAAAAAGGCTGATGACCTGTTGATCATTCTGAATATGACACCTGTTGTCAGAAATGACTGGGAGATCTATGTAAGTGGAAAAGCGTATAAACAGGAAATATTCAACAGCGACAAGACAATATATTGGGGTACCGGGGACGTTTATAATCCGGAAATAAGATCTGAACTGGTTGATAAGGATCAAAAAAAATATAAAGTGACCGTAAATTTACCGGCGCTTTCCGGAATCGTCCTGAAATAGTACTATTTTGGAACGGTTTTAGCTGATTACCAGCGGTTAAGTTTTGATTAGTTAATTCTCAAAGTCTAATTTAGTGAGGAGAAAAGCAATGACATCCATTCCTAAAAGAAGCCCTATGTACCGTATTATTTTATCGATCGGCCTTTTGCTGACGGTTATGTTGGCAAATTCCCAGACCTCTGTTACAACTATTACAACCAGCATTGACAGCGCTGATTATTTTTTGCAAAAAGGTTTACTGGAAAAACAAAACGGGCGCCGTCTTGAATCATTGAAAAATTTTGAAAAAGCTGCTAAATATGATGCAAACAGTAAATCGATTACTACTGAACTTGCATCAGCATATCTTGACCTTCACCGGTATGGGCAAGCCAGGGAGATGTTCATAAAATTAGAAACCCTGGGAGATCAGTCAGCTGCCAACTATAAACAAATTCTGACTTTATCCTTCCAGTTGAAACAAAATGACGATGTGTTGCTATACGCCGATAAACTAAAGAAAGCTGACCCGTCAGAAAAAGTAAGTTATTATACCGGCCGTGTTAATTATGATAACGACAATTATGGTGTGGCGATCAAACTATTAAATGAAGCCGCAATAGAAGACCCTTCCAATGCGGAAGTCCCTTACCTGATCGCTCACAGTTATGCTGATATGATGAACTTCAAACAGGCCATTCCTTATTTCCTGAAGGCCATTGAACTAAAACCAACTGAAGGTTATTGGGTATATGAATTGGGTCTTATTTGCTATGCCATGCATGATGATAATAATTCCCTGAAATATATACTTGAAGCCGGTGAAAAAGGCTATAAGAAGGATAATGACTATCTCGAGAACCTTGGCATTGCTTACCTGAATGTTGGCGATCTTGATCAGGGTGTAAAAATCCTGAATGAGATCCTGGTCAGAAAACCCAGCGACATGAACCTCCTGAATATGATAGCGGAGGCATATTACTACAAAGGAAAATACCAGTATGCCATGGATTACTGGGATAAAATACTGGAATATGACAACAAAGATGCTTCTGCTTTATATATGATCGGCATGTGCTACCAGAAAAAAGGAGGCAAAGAAAATATTGCTAAAGGAATTCATCTTTGTGACATAGCTATTGGAATGGATCCCAGTCTTGGTCCTTACAGGCAGAAGAGGTTGACGGCGGGACTTTAGGAAAGTCGTTAGTCTTTAGTCGTTAGTCCTCCAATAATATTCAGCAATCATTAATTTAATGGTTGCTTATTTATTTGAATCGTGTCCAAGACTAAAGACTAACGACTCAAGTCTACATTCTCTCCGGCACCTTTATTCCCAGCAAACCCATTCCCGATGCAATAACATTCGCTGTCATTGCTGAAAGCTTCAGCCGCAACTGTTTCTTCTCTTCCGATTCCGCATTCATCACGGAATGTTCAGTATAGAAAGTATTGAATGATTTTGCCAGGATAAAAACATAAATAGCAATCACCGAAGGGTTATGCTCAATAGCTGCCTGCTCAATAATTGTCGGGTATTGTTCTAATAAAATAATAAGGTCTTTTTCAAGTTTAAGCAGACTACTGACTCCCGACTCCCGACTCCCGACTCCCGACTGCTTCCTAAGTATCGACTTAATCCTTGCGTGCGTATATTGAACAAAAGGCCCGGTGAAACCATGGAAGTCTATGGACTCCTCCGGGTTGAATATCATTCTTTTTTTCGGATCGACCCTGAGTAAAAAGAATTTCAATGCACCCAAAGCAATTGTATCATATAATCCGATCAGTTCTTCACCCGTAAAGTCTTTTACTTTTCCCAACTCCTCCGTTTTTTTCTTCGCCACATTCACCATTTCCTCTATTATATCATCGGCATCCACTACGGTTCCTTCCCGGCTTTTCATCCTGCCGGTTGGCAATTCCACCATACCATAGCTTAAATGATAGACCCCGTCAGCATAGGGCTTATTCATTTTCTTCAGAATGAGTTTTAATGCTTTCATGTGATAGTTTTGTTCATCACCGATCACATAAATGCTCTCGTCATAATGGAACTGCTCATATTTATTCTGAGCCAGCCCCAGGTCCTGTGTCATATAAACTGAAGTGCCATCCTTCCGCAACACCAATTTTTCATCAAGCCCCAGGTCGGTCAGGTCAGCCCAAACGCTTCCATCTTCTTTTTTGATAAATACTCCTTTCGCAAGACCTTCCTCTACAGATTGCTTTCCAAGCAGGTAGGTATCACTTTCATAATACATGATATTAAAATCGCTGCCGATACGTTTGTAGGTTACTTCAAATCCTTCATACACCCAGCCATTCATCTTCTTCCACAGATTGGTCACTTCAGGTTTACCGGCTTCCCAGTCCAGCAGCATTTGCTGTGTGCCTTTCATGATAGGGGCTTCTTTCTCTGCTTCATCTTTTGTTTTACCCAGCGCCATTAATTCTCCAACCTGTCTTTTGTATTCATCATTGAACTTTACATAGTATTCACCTACAAAGTGGTCGCCCTTGGTATGGGTTGATCCTGGCGTAGCCCCGTTGGCAAAAAGCTGCCAGGCGATCATGCTTTTACAGATATGAATGCCCCGGTCATTTACTATACAGCTTTTAATGACCCCGTAGCCGTTTTGTTTTAATATTTGTGCTACACTCCATCCCAAAAAATTATTCCTTAAATGACCAAGATGCAATGGTTTATTGGTGTTGGGAGAAGAGTATTCCACCATTACTTTTCGCCCATTGGCCGGTTTAGAACCAAATTTTTCGTCTTCATAATTTGCCTGGAGAAAATTAATCCAGTAATTATCTGAAATGGTCAGGTTTAAAAATCCCCTGATGACATTATACCCTGTAAAAAAATCCGGGTTGTTTTTTGCAAGGGCTTCACCAATATCCTTACCCAATTGTTCCGGTGATTTTTTTAATTGCTTCACAAAAGAAAAAAGCACCAGTGTATAATCACCTTCAAACTCCGGCTTGGTGGTACTAACAGTAAGTTCAGATTCATTGAACTGCTGCCCGTACAGATCCGTTAATCCCTTTATGACAAGTGACTTTATCTGGTTTACAATATTCATCCATTCTTTGTTTAGCGGGCAAATTTACGAAAGGATCGCCCTAATCCCTAATTAACCAATTACCAATTCCTCATATTACCTTTGCGCCCATCCATGCGACGTCATATACATAGTGCCCGGGATTTTATGCTGCCCATCATTGATTTTTTTTATCCGCCATTCCGCCGGGTAATGAACCTGCGGACCTTTCGTTATGCAGCTTCAGGTGGGGGTAATGTAATGTTGGGTTTTTTAATATATTTCATCAGTTACAAATACATTTTCCATGAAAAAGATTTTCATTTCGGGTTCTATGCATTCAAGGCACATGTGGCAGCACTGTTCATTTCTTTCCTTGCCACTTTCCCGATCGGTTTCTTTATGTCGAAATATGTTGTGTTCAATGATTCAAACCTGAAAGGACGGATACAGCTTTTCCGCTATTTTATGATCTGCCTGTTCAACCTGCTGCTGAATTACCTGTTCCTGAAAATATTTGTAGAGGTTTTTCATATTTACCCGGTACTGGCCCAGGTATTTACCATTGCAATTGTTGTTGTATTCAGTTATTTAGCTCAAAGAAATTTTTCTTTTAAAGCCAGCCCGGAAGAAGATGAGACTACAGGCTGAAGTTAATGGACTCAACCCTCACCGACAGGTCGCCGGTACAATTACTGCGTATCACCAGGTATTGCTGCATAGGATAGATGCCGATAAGCCTGATATCACTGATACTTCCATAACTGCGGATACCTTTTACCCATTCCTTATTCAACTCTTTATTAATGCTTGTTTTGGCGGTATCAATATAAGCGCCAAGATCGAACCGGGCCTGTTTGCTTATCTCCTTGGTGATTTTTTTATCAAACAGCCAATCTGCTGACCCCAATAAAATATTTTTTGACTTGATATCAAAATCAATATCAGTCACTTCAATGCTGCGTTTATCCTTATTGTAAACAGGTTTTCCCAGGAGATATACCATGCCATTATTGGTTCCGGAAAAATTTACTTTGATGATCAGTTTCTCATTGCCTGCGCCATAGATCTTACAGGAATCTATAATGAATTTCTTTTTTATAAAAAACTTCCTGAAATCGAATTCTTTGCCAGCCAGTTGCTGGTTCAGTATTACACTCAGCGAATCGTAACTGAGTATGGCATCCAAAAAAATAGTAAAGCCCGGCTTCCGGCTGAAGGTTCCGAGGTTGGGTACCCAGGAAGATTGTTCAGCCGGTTTTTCAAAACTGATAGCAGGTTTGGCAGACAGGCCAAGAAATATATACAACGAATCATTTAGTGTGAACAGGTTATTGATGCGTATCCTTTGCGGGTTTATTTTCAGCCAGCCGAGTCCATATAAGTTATATATTTTATTCAGCCAGTCCCATACCTGCTGGAAACGGGGTTTCAGGTCAACCGATCCATAACTTTTATCAAGATCTTTTTTAGCAGCATCCAGTTCGGTCGTCAATCCTTTCATCACTTGTTTGGTAATATCCTGTCCCCAGAAACATACTTCACATTTGTCCAATGGCTTTGGTTCATCCCTTACAATATTGAGCTTTACTTTATAATCCGGTTGTATACTGACAGAGTTGGTAAAAGAAACATTTACTCTTCGTTCACCTTCGCTTCCAAAGCCGCAACGGCAGGCCGGTGTCCAGGGAGAAACAACGGTTCCGTTGACACAAAGTCTTGTTGATCCGACAATTTTATAAAAGCCCGTGAAGCCAAGATTGAGGGATGTGCCCGTTGTTTTCATTTGCAGGGGGCTGCGGCGAAAAACATATTTGAAGCGGGTAGCACATCCATCCTGCACCCATTCGTCCGGGTAGTTGGGTGAAGTGAATAAGGTATCCACACTTTTCTCTGCCATCACATATACCGGCTTCAGGTTGATCTGGATAGGAATGTTTATTTCAGAATTGGGTAGCGAGTCCAGTTTGAAATTGACAGGAGACAGATCCGGGTGAGCAGGATTTATTTTTTGAGAATATGAGGTAACAAAAAAGAATAAACAGGGTAAGATAAAAATTCCTTTTCCTTTCATGATACTTTAATTGTTTGACGGGATGAAAATAAGACGGTAAGATAACTTACCGCCTTCCCGTTTTAAAGGGTGAAATACTGCGTAAAAATAGAGAAAGAAAGGAAAAGGAATTGTGAAGAAATGGCTAAGAGAATAAAAGAGGAAAAGGAGTTAAGGAGAAAAGAGTCATTTGAACTCACAATACCCACTCTTTTTCTCCTTTCCTTTTTTGATCTCTTAGTTAAAAACCTTCCTTCGGTTGTGTCATACTGAACCAGTTGCCACAGCCATCATTTACGATGCATTCAAGACCGTAGAACTGTTCATGTGGCTCGGTAATATTAACTCCTTTGGCTTTCAGTTCTTCATACGTGGCCCTGCAATCAGGTGCATGTAAAACACCCGCGCCCATCACTCCTTTTTCCAACAGGAGTTTCAGCGCCTTTTGTGTTTCTGCATCCCAGCCCATGCCGCCGCCATCGCCGGATGCGTCCATGAGGACGATCTCCAGGTCGGGTTGCTCCGGCGGATTGAGGGTGAGCCATCTCATTCCATTGTCCATTTTTACATCCGTGTTTACTTTAAAACCGAGTTTATTGACATAAAAATCATAAGCCTTCTCCTGGTCGGTTACAAAGAAGGAAGTGTGGGAAAGTTTCGTTACCATAGTTTTTGTTTTAGAAAATAAAAATAAGGAGGAAAGAGGAATGAGGCTTATTGAATCTTGCTTTTAATAATTATTGATTATTGTCTAACCTGTATGACTCTATGAAGCAATGCGGGATCGCTTTTTTGGGCTGTGCTAATTGCTCCATCTTTTTCTTGTAAGCCATATTGCGGTAATACTGCGGGGCAAAGCCAATTTCTTTTTTGAACAGAACACTGAAAGAACCGATACTCTCAAAACCTACTTCATTGCATACATCAGTGACAGGTTTATTTTCTGACAACAGGTCTTTGGCTTTATTCAATCTCTTTTGTGTAAGATACTGGTGAGGTGTTCTTTTGTACACCTGCCTGAATAAGCGATGAAAATGAAACCGGGAAAGAAAAGCCTGCTTTGATATCTGTTCCAGGTCAATAGACTCCTGGTAATTTTCATCAATATAAACCTTGGCGGCTACAATGCGCTGGTATATGTCGGTTGTGAGATTCACTTCTTAAAGATAAAAACTAATAACTAAAAACTAAAAGTTCTTTCAGGCGCTACCATCTATTATCTATTCACTATTATCTATTATCTATTCACTATTATCTTTTATCTATTTGCAGGGTTCTTCCAGCTTTTGGCCAATCGTTCGATCGTTCCTTTTATTCTCTCTGCTCTTGTCTCTTCTCTTTTCGCCGTCACGATCCATTCCAGGTATTCTTTTTTATTCGTAAACGAAAGTGTATCGAAAAAGGCAGCTTCTTTTTTATTCTTCTTTAATGCCGCTGCCAGGTCA
Organism: Chitinophagaceae bacterium; assembly: GCA_041486045.1. Classification (GTDB taxonomy): domain Bacteria; phylum Bacteroidota; class Bacteroidia; order Chitinophagales; family Chitinophagaceae; genus JJ008. Next base: position 17,406 of record JBGPKR010000058.1, read on the forward strand.
TCCGGCAGTTTCACTTCTTTGGTTTGCGGGTTTACCCAATTAAAAATTTCTCTTGGAGCAGCCGGTTTGGCTTCTTTCTTCCTGTCCGCTTCTGTTTTGGCCCTGAAACCAAAGACCGACCATGTATCATCAAAGGAGATCAGGCTTATCCAGGTGAGTTTATCGCCTTCGGCCAATAAACAATCCCAGCCCTTATCTCTTGTCAGATCGGTTTGCAATTTGGATGTGCCTTTTGGATAATACACCCATACGATCACTTCCGGTTTTACCAGCTTCATCACTTTGTTCATTTCTTTTTCCATTTGTGCCCGGTTAAATACAAACCAATGCACCTGGTTATAATCTTTACCCGAATCAGTGATTTTTACTCCTGCTGGTAAACCTAATAAGCCTTTTTTAAAATCAGCAGGAGCATTTAAGGTAAGCAGGGTTGATCTTGCTTTGATCTTCAGTTTGTCAGAGATGGAATTGGCCATGCTGCTTCTTTTGATGGATAAAAATAAGATGGATCGGGGAAATGAGGTTCTTGAATCTTGCGGAATGAAGCCCCTCTAACGAGCTTCGCTCCCAACCTTCGCCCTGCTCGGTTGCCCTAAAGGGAGACTTGTCCATACACAGCCCTCGCTTATTGAAGAGCCTGTATCAAATCGGAGTTTATGAAAAGCGGGGGCTGCGCTAGGATGGCCTTCCCCTTTAGGGGAAGGTCGGGATGAGGTCTGCCAATTTTTCACCTTTCTTTCTCACGGCATAATGATTGATTACTTACAGTAAATCATTAAAAATTAAAGACATGGGAAAGATAATCGGAATTGACTTAGGAACTACCAACAGCTGCGTTTCCGTTATGGAAGGCAGCGAGCCGGTTGTAATTGCCAACGACGAAGGTCGCCGCACAACCCCGTCCATAGTGGCTTTCCTGAAAAACGGCGAACGTAAAGTGGGTGACCCGGCCAAACGCCAGGCCATTACCAATCCGCAGAATACCATCGCTTCGGTAAAGCGTTTTATGGGCCGCCAGTTTGATGAAGTGACCGAAGAGATCAGCCACTGGAGCTATAAAGTGGTAAAAGGTGACAATAATACCGTCCGGATTGACATAGATGGCAGACTTTATACTCCGCAGGAGATCAGCGCCATGGTGCTTCAGAAAATGAAGAAAACGGCTGAAGATTACCTCGGACATGAAGTGACCGATGCGGTGATCACCGTACCTGCTTATTTCAACGATTCACAAAGACAGGCAACCAAAGAAGCCGGAGAGATCGCAGGTCTGAATGTCCGCAGGATCGTGAATGAACCCACGGCTGCCGCCCTTGCTTATGGCCTTGATAAAGGCAAGCATGATCATAAGATCGCCGTATTCGACCTCGGTGGTGGTACGTTTGATATTTCCGTTCTTGAATTGGGCG
>JBGPKR010000059.1:0-18267 GCA_041486045.1 Chitinophagaceae bacterium
ATCCCATCATGATCGGGAAAATAAAAAGCTGGCATTTCCAGGTGGACGGCGTACCGCATCGTGTTGTTTACTGGCCATGGCCGGTAAAAGATTTTGATACCACAAAGCTGTTGTCAGGCATTCAAAAATTGGTAGAGCAGGCGGCACAAATTTTTGGAAGACTGCCTTACCGGGAATATTCATTCATGCTGCAGGATGGCGCCTTTGGTTCATTGGAACATAATAATTCTGTCACCGTTGGTGCACCTGTATCGGAACTAACAGGCAATTTTTCAGGAGTTTTTTCTGAGATCGCCCATGAATATTTTCATACCTGGAACCTGGTGCGTATACATACGGTTGAATATGCTGATGTGAGTTATAAAACCCCGCCGCTTTCAAAAGGGCTCTGGTTCAGCGAGGGGCTGACCATATTTTATGCCGACCTGTTAAAGCGGCGTGCAGGACTTCCCGGTTCTGATTCCACCCGGTTAAAACATTTTGAAACGCTGATAAGGCGTTATTCAGGCAATCCTGCTTATTTGAATTTTTCGGCAGAGCAGATCAGTCTTGCTTCATATGGTCCAACCAGTATGCTTGGTGATTATAATGCAAGTACCCATTTACAAGGAGAGGTTCTTGGCGCTCTGCTCGATATGATCATTCGTGATGCAACCGATGGAAAACGTTCGATGGATGATGTGATGAGAAAAATGATGGAACGGTTCAGTGCTGCAAAAGGATTTACTTCAAAAGATATTGAACAAATAACCGCTGAAGTTTGCGGGTGCGATCTTCAACAGTTTTTCCGGGACTATGTATTTGGTAAAAAACCAATTGATTTTGATAAATATTTACGGTTGATGGGTCTGCAAAAAACTATAATCTGGAAAGATGTGATGACAGCAGATGGTAAACAATCACCCGATCTGCGTGTCTATTCATGGCAGGTTCCAAATGAAACTGACATAAGGATCGGGATAACGGATCCTTTCGGTTGCTGGGGAAAAGCAGGGTTGCATACTGGAGATATTATGAAGTCAGTGAACGGAACAGCAATAAAAACTACAGCAGATTTCCGCCAGTCAATAAGAGGGGCAAAGCCTGGAGATACCATTGTTATAGAACTGCAGCGGCCGGCGGGTATCTGGAAAACAAATGTTGTTGTTTCAGGTTATCAGCAGCCGGAGGTGTTGATCACAACAATTCCCGGGGCAACAGAAAAACAAAAAAGATTATTGGCACAATGGGAGTCGGGTAACTGAGATAAGCCTCTTTGTCAACATGCAGATGCGGGAGCAAAGAAAATATTTTAAATGGGGAAAAGTTTGATATGATTAATTCCGGCTGAACTCAACGGATCAGTATGAACGTTCCTTTCATAACCGGTCGGTTCTCTGTGAAGCGGACCTGGTAAACATAAACTCCCGAAGGCTGGGGTTCACCATTCATAGTGCCATCCCAGTTTACTTCATGGCCTTTGACATAGTAAACTATTTGCCCGTAACGGTTGAACACAGTTACAGCAGCATCTTTAGCAGGATCAAGAAATGGAATGCGCCAGCGATCATTGCGACCGTCATTATTCGGGGTAAAAGCGGTGGGCACAAAAATTCCTGTTACGACTTTTACAAATATATAATCTTCGTTGCTGCAGCCATAGGATGATGTTGCAGTTAAACGATAAGTTATATCCCTGTCCGGCGATAAAACAGGATGCAGTACTGTATCGCTGTTAAGGAAATCAGGAGGCGACCAACTGAAAGAAGGATATTCACCTGAAACATTTGCTGCAAGGCTGATGCTTTCACCGGTAACTACTAAACGGTCAGGCCCGGCATTCACAAAAGGTCGAGGGTGCACATTTATCATCAATATATTGGATACGATGCGGCATGATGATATGCCGATAGCCCCGTTCTCCGCTACTGTGAACCTGTACCAGTACTTACCTGCGGGAGAATTTGTTCGCTGGTAATTTAAATTATTGGCGCCGGGCAGATCAGTCCATGTTTTCCCGGAGTCAATACTTGATTGCCATTGGTAAACAGGTGATATAAAACCCTGTGATACATTTCCGGTGAAACTGTAATTATTTGGCTGGTCCACACATATATCCACCGGGCTATTGAAACCGGATATACTGGCCGTGACTGATGGACCACAGGGTCTGAATGTAATATCATCGAGGGCAAGATCATTACCCACGCCACCGGGTGCATTGTTGCTGATGCGTATCAGCACATCCGGGTTGCTGGCCGATGTGGTAAAGTAAAAGCCATATTGATTCCACTGCGGCTGAGAACTGACAACTATATCGCCTGTATTAAATGAATTAAGCAGGGTTCCGGATGTTGTCTCAATCCGGAATGTAAGGTTTGGTTTGATACCCGCAGGACTCTTCAGCACATTCATGATCCATGCGGAGAATTCATAACTGGTATTCGGGCAAAGACCGGTAACCGTCGTTACAAAAAAATCAGCCGGTTCGTAAGAAGCATTGATGAGCATGAAAGAGCCGCCGCCGGTATGATCGGCCGTTACGCTGTGCCATGTACTGTTGAAACAATTTAATGTTTGTGTTGTGATGGTGTAGGATCCATCATGCGGGCAATCCATACTGACATAAGTGTAAGAAGCGGGTGGCGGAAAGTTATTGGCGCCATTATCAAACGTAATATTCACCACCGGGTCGCCGAGGCTGCCACTGCAAAGCTGTGCAAAAGAGCCACAGGCCATACAACAGTATAGACATATAAAAAGAAATTGTTTACACCTGGTCCTGCTCACTTCATATCATTTAGCTGGAACTTAATTATCGGATCTCGTCATGGCATGGTTGCTGATAACAGCAATTACAGGGTGAAAGATATGCCAGCTTTTGCAAACCTGATGCCGGTTCTCAAACTAAGTATAACGATTCAACTTTTTATTTTATTGCCTGCCCGACCGAATGGGCGGGAACGCTACGGACAGCCTGGGAATCCGCTGTTCGTGTGGTTGGTGGATATCCTTCATCGCAAACAGGATTCCAATCCCGGCGTGAAGATAATTCTGCTTTCGGTTCATATGAAAATACTTGAATGCAATAAATATTTTTTTAAACTGCTTTTTTTGAGTAATATTTGTTTGTTGTAAAATGCCCGGTACGTATAACAAATGAGTTTGTAATATAATTTTTTAACACCCTGGTTGTATGGGCAATAAGGTATTGTTTTCTTTTTTTCAAAAAAAGGCTGCTTTTTTTTTCATCCCCCTTTTTTCAGGTATGGTAAGTGCCGGCCAGCCAACGATCACAGCTTTCTCACCTCTTTCCGGGCCTGTTGGAACAAGTGTCATCATTTCTGGTTCAAATTTCAATCCCACTCCGCTTAATAATATTGTTTATTTTGGAGCAGTAAAGTCATCTGTATCTGCAGCTACAACTACTTCCCTTACTGTTGTTGTACCAGGCGGAATAACTTATGAACCAGTTACAGTGACTACTAATAGTCTTACTGCTTATTCCAATTATCCATTTAATGTAACATTTCCGGGAGGAGGTGCCTTCACAGCTGGAACTTTTGGACCTAAAACTGATTTTTTGGCAGGTGTTAATCCGATAGATATTTGTACATCCGATCTTGATGGTGATGGCAGGCCCGATCTTGCCACAGTAAATAATGTCGGCAATACTTTATCTGTATTAAGAAATAACGGGGGAGCCGGAATAATTTCTTTTGCCAACAAGGTTGATTATATTACCAATAGCTTTCCGCAAAGTATTTCCGCAGGCGATTTGGACGGGGATGGAAGGCCAGATTTGATTTTTACAAATGCTACACCCGCGACCGTTTCTGTTTACAGGAATACCTCATCCACGGGCAATATTAGTTTCTCAGCAAAAATTGATTTTGCCACCGGAGGAGGCCCGGTAAGTGCTGTCGCGGCAGATATCGATGGTGACGGAAAGCCAGACCTGGTAGTAGCAAACTATAATGGTTCTTCCATATCTGTATTTAGAAATACTACAACAGGAACCAACATATCTTTTGCCCCCAGGGTAGATTTTACCACCGGTCTATTTCTTCCGCATAGGGTTATTGTCAATGATTTTGATGGAGATGGTAAGGTTGATATAGCGGCAGCCAGCTATAATGCTACTTCTGCTGCCCTTTGTGTTTTCAAAAACACAAGCACATCCGGAAACATTACTATGCAAACCAGTGTTGATTTTCCTTCGGGAGGAGGTTCATTTAATCTTTCAGCCGGAGATCTTGACGGCGATGGAAAAGCCGATGTGGCAGTCGTCAATTATCCTTTAAATACTGTTTCTGTATTCAGGAATATGAGCAGCGCCGGTACTATTTCATTTGCACCAAAAGTAGATTTCAATACAGGGGGCTTCCCGGAAAGTATCTCAATCAATGATCTTAATGGAGATGGAAAACCTGATATAGCCACTGGAAATTATACAGCAAGCACAGTATCAGTATTTAGGAATACAAGTATCAGCGGAAACATTTCCTTTGATCCTAAATTTGATTATGTAACTGCTACAAACCCCCATGGCATTTGTACCGGAGACTTTGACAACGACGGCAAACCCGATATGGCAACGGCCAATCTTAACGCAGGAAATATTTCTGTATTTCAAAACCTGATTTCCACCGCTGTGCCTGCAAATGTGCCAGTCATAAATTCCTTTTCTCCAACATCGGGTACTGTGGGAGCAACTGTAACAATTAGTGGCGCAAATTTCGGACCCACTCCGTCAGCAAATATTGTTTATTTCGGAGCTACCCGGGCACCGGTGTTGTCCTCATCCACCAGTTCACTGAGTGTAACAGCTCCTTTAGGGTTAACTTATGAACCCATTTCAGTTACTGCTACAGGCCTCACTGCTTTTTCTGCCAGTCCATTCACTGTCACTTTTCCGGGTGGAGGCGCAATTACAACAGCATCTTTAGGAGTAAAAAATGATTTTTTAACAGCTAATTATCCGAGACATAGTTCCATTTCAGACCTGGATGGTGACGGAAAGGCTGATCTTGTTATCACCAACAATAATGCAGCAAGTATTTCTTTGTTCAGGAATACATCGGTAAGCGGCGCTGTATCTTTTGCCCCAAGAATTGACTATCCTGTAACTGGCAGTACTCCTTTTTTTGCTACCACCGGGGATTTTGATGGTGATGGAAAACCTGATATAGCGGTAGCCGATTATGATGCAAACGCTATTTCAATATTCCGGAACACAAGTACTCCGGGGGCAATTTCCCTGGCGCCAAGAACAGATTATTTTTCACTGATCAATCCTATCAGCATTTCTATTGCCGATTTTGATATGGACGGGAAAACGGATATCGCGGTAGCGAATAATAATGGTAACTCTGTTTCTGTTTTCAAAAACTTAAGTACAGTTGGTACAATTTCTTTTGGGCCAAGAACAGATTATACAACCGGCTTATGGCCACAGAGCTGTATAACAGGCGATGCAGATATGGATGGCAAAACAGATATTATTATTACGAATTACAATTCAAATTCTGTGTCTGTGTTAAGAAATACCAGTACTCCCGGGTCTGTATCTTTTGCTGCAAAAGTTGATTTTGCGACAGGTACCAATCCTTTTAACACGGCGATGGGAGACCTGGATAATGATAACAAGCCGGAATTATTGGTAACAAATAGTAATTCCCAATCGGTTTCGGTTTTCAGGAACACCGGATCTTCAGGCATCGTATCTTTTGCAGCTCCGGTTGATCTTGTCACCGCAAACCTCCCGCTGGGTGTTTCAATAAATGATTTTGATGGAGATGGCAAGCAGGATATTGCAGTCGCTGATTTCGGATCCGGTTCTCTTTCTGTATTTAAAAATACAAGTACCATTGGCATTATTTCCTTTGTTCCAAAAGTTGATTTTATAACCGGAAATCAACCCAGAACAGCTTCAATTGGCGATATTGACGGGGATAATAAACCAGATATTGTAAGTGCAAATAGTACTGCAAATACATTCTCTGTTCTTCGGAACCAGGCTGGTGAATACACAACTACTACGCTTTGCGCAAATAATGGGACGACACTTATATCAAACCTTACCGGGACAAGTTATCAATGGCAATTGAATACGGGATTTGGTTTTAATAATATATCTGATAACAGCAATTACTCCGGCACCAATACAAACAGCTTGATACTGATAAATTTCCCTCTTGCATGGAACAATTACCAGTACCGGTGCAGAGTAGATGGTAACAACAGTTTGATTTTTTTGGTTAATGTCAATTCATCCGTTACACCTTCAATCATTATCAATTCTTCCAGCAACAGGATCTGCAGCGGAACGACGGTAACTTTTTCTGCTATCCCCCAAAACGGTGGTAATACTCCTTCGTATCAGTGGCAAGTAAACAGTGTTAATGCAGGAACCAATAGTGCAATATTTGTAAACAGTTCCCTTATCAACGGAGACCAGGTAAAAGCAATACTTACCAGTAGCGCTTCCTGTGCTTCCCCGGCAAGTGTAAGCAGTAACATAATAACTATTACTGTTGATCTACTGGCAACTCCATCGGTAACGATTGCCGGCAATACAATGACAGTGGCAAATCCGGATGCCGGCGCTACCTATACATGGGAACTGCAAGGTGCGGGTGGAGTATGGTCGCCTGTTGTACCGGCAGCCACAGGTCCCAATTATACAGCCATAACAAGTGGTACTTACAGGGTACGGGGAGATAAAGGTGTTTGCACATTGTATTCTAATCCCCAGGCGATTGTTATAACTGCCATAGGTTATGTTCCATCCGGCGCTTTCGGGATTCGTCTTTATCCCAACCCGGCAAGAAATGAAATAAGTATAGATACACTGAAGCTGGCTGATAAATGGGAAACATTAACTATTATCAGTAGTGATGGCGGACAAACTTTAAAAATTATCAGCATTAAGAATAAAACCACAATAAGAATACAAATAGAAAAATTGGCTTCTGGTTGTTACCTTGCTATATTCCGTCGCAAAGACGGCCAAACAGCACTGATAAAATTCATCAGGGAATAGTGATATCTCTAAAATAATAAACGAAGCCTACGCCCGTTGCTGATTCCCTCTCACCGATCATGCCCAATACCAACAATGGCGGAAAGGGCAGAAATTATAATAAATATTTCTCATCAAACTCAATCTTATGTTCCTTCAATAGCTCTCTGAATTCATCTTCATAAGTTTTGACACGGTGATGTTCTTCCTGATTTTTTACATACTCTATCAGGTTATTTTTTGCATCAATATGATAAGTAAAGCCTCCATATCCATCTTGCCAGCCGCCGAAATTGGGGAAGATATTTCCCTCTTTTATCAACTTAGTAGCAGATAGCTTGATATCTTTTACCAGATCGGCCAATGCCACAGACGGATGCAGGTCGGTGACGATGTGCAGATGGTCTTCCACACCGTTGATGCGGTACAGGTGACAGTCTTTGTTCTTTAGTACTCCTGCGATGTACTTGAAAAGTTCCGCCCTGTCTTTCTTTATCATTGTTCTTTCCCGGTACTTGGTACTGAAGACGATCTGGTAGAGGATTTGGGTGTAGGTGCTCATATAGTTGTTTTTTTCCACCGGTTGCACCGATGGTTATCTCCACCGGCACGGCCGATGGTTATTCAAATTTAACCCATTCGGGGTTTTGTAGCAAGACCCCGAAGGGGTCGAATGTGAGTAACACCGTATCGTATGCGGTGGAACACCTGTAGTAAGAGCAATGAGCTATGCAGTAGTGATAGTACGCCTAACCCTCAAGGGGTTGAATATGATGTGACAGTCCCGCCTCGGGCGGGACTGACGCTGAGTTACACTTGTCCTGCAGTATTGCGGGAAACCTGTCTGCCGACAGGCAGGCTCAGCATACGATTCAACTTTTTTATTTTATTGCCTGCCCGACCGAATGGGCGGGAACATTATGGACAGCGGGGCGTAATATGATGTAAATTTTATGAAACTTCTACAATCTGAGGTTGGGATTAACACCCACTTTTACTTCCCCTTCCCAAACAAAAACGCCAAAAATTTTTTCAGGTTCAGGAATAGACATGTGTTTATCGTTTTCCATTTCGTAGTACCTTTCGAGGGTTCTTGTTGGAGTGATTACATAATGAAGAGCATGTAAATTCCCTGCAAGTCCTTGCGGATGTTTAATTTTGGGAAAATACGTTACAAGTAACTCTAGGTCGCCTAATACTTTTACTAATTCCGGTTCGTCATAGATGCTTGCTGCTAATAGAAAATCATCCCGATGTGTAATTGGTAAACTTACAGGGTTGTTAAGTATTGGTGACTCAACGAGCAAGTAGCCATATGGCTTGAATTTGCTTGTTGTTATAACATTCCCGTCAGAATCAATTAGTGTTCCATCCTTGTTAAATTCTACCACACGAAAAATCTGTTTAATAATATCAATCCAACTAATATCCCGACCTATTAATATTTCCATGATATTAATTTAATCTAAAGATACTTTGATAAAGCTATTTGTGATGCCATGAAAACGGGACGTACAAGTGAGTGACACAACAGACGATGATAGTAGCACTGTAGCTTGGCAAATAATCATTTGGGAAAGATGCCGGACCAAGCCCGGCCAATACCCTTTACCATCTTCTCCACATTTCCCTAAAATTGTGGAAAACCCTGATTGCCAAGTCCTGATATGCCAGTTATTCCCGTAAATTCGCCCCACACACTACTTCGCTCTCATGAGCTTCGTAGTTCACAGTTAAATAAGAAACAGTGAGATTAAAGAGCTTAGAAATCAAGGGCTTTAAGAGCTTTGCCGATAAGACCGTGGTAAGTTTTGACGAGAACATCACCGGCATCGTAGGCCCCAATGGTTGTGGTAAGTCCAATATCGTGGACAGCATCCGCTGGGTCATCGGCGAACAGAAGATAAGCCACCTGCGCAGCGAGAACCTTGACAGCCTGGTGTTCAATGGCTCCAAGACCCGCTCTGCCAGCGGTCTTGCCGAGGTAAGCCTGACCTTTGAGAATACAAAAAACCTGCTGCCCACTGAGTTCAATGAGGTTACTATTACAAGAAAGTTTTACAAAAGCGGCGAAAGCGAATACCGCCTGAATGATGTACAGTGCCGCCTGAAAGATATCCAGAACCTGTTCCTTGATACGGGTATTTCCACCGATTCCTATGCCATCATTGAACTGGCCATGGTGGATGACCTGATCAAGGACAAGGAAGGGGCCCGCCGCCGCATGCTGGAACAGGCCGCCGGCATTTCCATTTATAAGACCCGCAAGAAAGAAGCGAAACTGAAACTCGATGCCACGGAACAGGACCTTGCCCGTATTGAAGACCTGCTTTTTGAGATCAATAACCAGTTGAAGTCATTGGAAAGCCAGGCAAAGAAAGCTGAGAAATATCACGAGATAAAAAAAGACTACCGTACAGTAAGTATTGAACTGGCCAAAGCATCTTTGGAAGGTTTCAATCTTACTTACAAAGAACTGAATGCACAACAGGAAACAGAAACAGATAAGAAGGTTAAGATCGAGGTTGAGATTGCTTCAGATGAAGCTGCACTTGAAAAAGAGAAATTAGAATTCATAGAAAAAGAAAAAGCATTGCAGGCTATGCAGCATGCTTTTAATGATATGCTGCAGAATGTCCGCAGTAAAGAGAATGATAAAAACCTTTCTGCACAACGATTAGAACACCTGAAAGAAAAAGAAAGCAGCCTGAAAGATTTTTTGCAAAAAGCAGGAGGCCAACTGAAAGCAATTGATGAAAGCATTGGTTTCAGCAATCAGCAGATAGGGGAGGAAGAAAAAGCATTGGCGGAATTAAGTGTACAATTAGAACAACACCGCCATGAAGTGGATGCGAAGAGAAATGTGCTCGATGAAAAACGCAGGGCATTGGATTCACTCCGCAACGAACACCAGCAGATACAGCGCAACCAGTTTGATGCAGAAAAAAAAGTCGCGGTAGCGGACACATCTGTTCAGAATCTGCAAAGAGTGATCGCCCAGACAGAAGAGGAGAGAAGACTCAGGGATCAGCAACGTCAGCACCTCGACCAGGACAGGATCCTGCGGGAAAAAGAATTAGCGATAAAAAAAGTGGACCTGGAACAACTACAGAAGCACCAGGAAAATACCAAAGACCAGATATTACAGACACAGGCTTTGCTGGATGGCCTTCGCAATAACCTTGCTGAAGAGAACAGGAAACTGGACGCCAAAAAGAATGAACATGAATTGCTGAAGAGCATGATCGATTCGATGGAAGGTTATCCTGACTCTGTAAAGTTTTTGCACAACAATACCAACTGGAATTATACTTCACCGATCCTTTCTGATATTTTGTATGTAAATGAAGAATACAGAACGGCATTAGAAAATGTGCTGGAGCCTTACCTGAGTTATTACGTGGTGAATGATCTGCAGGAAGGTTTGCAGGCGGTTCGTTTGCTGGATGAGAATAAGAAAGGGAAAGCAAATTTCTTTTTGCTGGATAAAATACAGAACCAGGATTTACCTGATTATAAGCCTGACCGACTGAGTCATTCAGGCGGGGATTCAGTGGAATATGGAACTATAGATAAACTGGAAGGCGCCATTCCTGCATTGAGTGTCGTGGAGGTGGAGGACAAATACAGGAAACTTGCGGAGTTATTATTAGGAAATGTGTTTATAGCAGACAGCGAAGATGCATTGCAGAACAGTAATGGTTTTGTAGTGATAGAAAAGAATGGCAAATATGTAAAAGGAAAATATTCTCTTACCGGTGGCAGTGTTGGATTGATCGAAGGAAAGAAGATCGGCCGTGCGAAGAACCTGGAAAAATTGCAGGAAGAAATTATTACTCAGGCTGCCGTGGTGGAACTGCTGCGTGCAGATATACAGGAAAGGCATAACGAAGTGATCGCCTTCAACGAAGACCTGAGAGAGACAACCATCCGTGATACGGAAAAAGAGATCCAGCAGCTGACCAATTTAGTATTTTCCCTGCACAATAAATTAGAGAATCTGCATTCGATGCAGACCAACAGCCTGCACCGGCTGGAAGAACTGAATTTACAAACCCAGCAAACGGTCAGCTCGGTTGAAGGAGTAAGGAACCAATTGACGGAATATAACCAGCAGTTGCAGGTGAACGCAGCCCGTTTGTCTGAAGCGGATGAGGCTTATAGAGCAACAGAGGCAACTTATAATGAGGTCAGCAGGCAGTACAATGAGTTCAACCTGAATGTAACCAGGCAGCATAGTAAGATCAGTGCTTTGAAACAGGAGCTGGAGTTCAAGAACAATCAACTGAACGACCTGAAGCAGCAGATTGAAAATAATACCGTGCAGTTAGGCGAAACGGAAAATAATATTGAGCAATCAGCACAGTCACTAAAAGATATTGAAGAAGGTTTGTTGCAATTGATGAAAGATAAAGAAGAAGAGGAGAGAAGACTGAATGAAGCTGACCAGGCTTATTATAATTTCCGTAACCAGCTGAGTGAAAAGGAAAGTGAGATCCGCCATAAAGCAAAGGACAAAGAACAGGTGGAGCATATGCTGGCGGCCATCAAAGACAGGCAGAATGAACTGAAGCTACAATTAGCCGGTATGAAGGAAAGGCTTGATGTAGAATTCAGGATTGACATTGAAACAATACTCGGCCAGGCCAGGGCCGGTGAAGTTCCGGTGGAAGAATTGCAGGAGAAAGTAGACCGGATGAAAAAACGATTAGAGAATCTTGGCGACGTGAACCCGACCGCTATTGAAGCTTTCACGGAAATGAAGAAGCGTTATGACTTTATCGTTGAGCAAAAGACCGACCTGGTAAATGCCAGGGTCAGCTTATTGAAAACGATCGAAGAAGTTGAGTTGACGGCTAACCAGAAATTCCTGGAAACCTTTAACCTGGTGAGAGAGAATTTCCAGAAAGTATTTCAAACCTTGTTTACCGCCGATGACCAGTGTGACCTGATATTAGAGAACCCGGAGAACCTTGCAGAAAGCGGTATCGATGTAATTGCTAAACCGAAAGGCAAACGTCCAACTTCTTTAACGCAATTGAGTGGCGGTGAAAGAACATTGACGGCAACTGCTTTGTTGTTTGCCATCTATCTTATCAAACCGGCCCCCTTCTGTATACTGGATGAGGTGGATGCACCGCTGGATGATGCCAATGTAGGCAAGTTCACCAATATGATCCGGCAGTTCAGCGAGAACTCACAGTTCATTATTGTTACTCACAATAAAATGACGATGAGTACCGTGGATGTGATCTATGGGGTAACGATGCAGGAGCCGGGAGTGAGCAGGCTGGTGCCGGTTGATTTCAGGAGCCTGGAGAACTAGGAAAAAAGTCAAACGGTCATAAAGGCCAAAATAGTCATATAAGCCAGGTAACGCATGTAAGGGGGTAATTTTTTATCCTGATCAAAAATCCTCCGTTAAAGTTTTTTGCTGCTCCCTTTGCTTTTGCCTGCGGCTGAAATCAGATTTTATTCTATGCACAAAGGCTTGCATGCAAAAATAAATTCCGCCGCACATCAGAAATCCTGCAACGATTGCCCAGAAATACCAGTCACTGTCTTTATTGAGTTCAAAAATGGCATAAAAGATGATGATGATGCTGGCAATAATAGATGAAAATCCGATCAATAGTTTTACAAAGTAGCTTTCTCTGTGGCTGGATTGCATAAAATAAGGTTTAATAAGGTTAATGAATATTCAAATGTATGTAAAAATAAATATTCTGTTAATGGTCATGCGCATGACTATGCAAATTCCATGCAAGCTTTAATTTTACAATATTAAAACGACAAAATGAAGAAATTAGTTTCCTTTATCAGCTTGGTCCTTGTTTTTTTTACAGCTACAGCACAAGAAGCGCCGGAGGGCTTGTTTATTTCTTCAAAAGCGCCGGACTTCAGGGCTAAGGATCAGCATGGAGCAGAGATCCGCTTAAAAGACCTGTTGAAAGAAGGGAAGGTGGTGCTGGTATTTTACCGGGGCCAATGGTGTCCTTATTGTAATAAAGAATTGTCAAGATTGCAGGATTCGCTTCAACTGATAAAAGATAAAGGTGCAACCCTGGTTGCCGTTAGCCCGGAAAAACCTGAAAATGTTTTGAAAACAGTGGAAAAAACAAAAGCTGAATACTCCATATTATATGATGAGGGATTGAAGATCATGAAAGCCTATGATGTGGAATTTGAAGTGCCAGAGAACACATTGACCCGCTACCGCAATGCCGGCCTGGATATTGAAAAAAATAACGGGGCCAACGGAAAATTCCTGCCCGTGCCTGCCGTATTCATCATCGACAAAGAATCAACAATTATTTACCGGTTCTTTGAAACGGATTATAAGAAAAGGCCAAGTGTGCTGGAAATATTGAACAACCTTTGACCTGCCCGATTAATTTATTTGTCTTTCTTTCTGATTTTTTTTAGCTTGTTGTATAAAACCACACAGCATGAAAAGATTATCCTTTCTTCTCCTTGCGTCTGTCGGAATATTCATCCGGTTATCAGTCAATGCCCAGGACATTCCTTTAAAACAATTTGATAAAAGAGGTATCGCCGTAATTGATAGTTTCATGACAGCCCTCATGAACCACCAGGATGACGAAATGGCTGCCGCCCAGGCTGCCCTTCCCTTTATTCACCGGTCTGAATATGATAATACCGGAACTAACCTGAAAAGAGACCGGCTTGATTTCAGTTTTAAAAAAGCATGGCAAAACGCAAAGTTTTATAAATGGTATGTGGTGGCAACCCGTGTGCAAAAACAAAATCTCACTGCTATAGGGTTTGGTGAAACCGCCGAAGCCGGAACATCCTACAAAGTGTGGATCGCAAAAAAAGATGGCGTTGGGGGATTGCCTGCTCCTCTAAATGTTTTCTTCCCGGCTGATGGTTCTTCTCCGACATTGCATTATTACGGAAGTTTATAATTTTTTAAAGGCCTTAAAGAAGTTACTGGATAATCTGTTGTGAATGGGGAATGGGGATTAGCAAGTGCGAACCACCTTTCTAATTCCTTATTCCTTATTTCTTATTTCCAAACGATCTTCCCGATCTTACCATTATTGCCCGCCAGGAAAATGGATGTTCCAATTTTTGCGATCCGGCAAACATTAAAACCTTCTTTGCTGATCCATTGCCAGGTCTTACCCCCGTTAAATGAATAATCAACGCCATTCAGACCACAGGTAAGCAGATCAACTTTAGATAAGTATTCCACGCAGCTTCGGTAGCCATGTGGCGGTACCGAAGGCGCTTTCCATGTTTTGCCGCCATCCGTAGTGTAGAAACAATTTTTTTGTGATGATGAATCAGCCTGGAAATCGCCGCCGACCACCATCATTCTTTTACTTCCTTTCATTTTTCCCTCGTCATAAACAGCAATAGAATTAGCTCCGGCGGTTTCTTTTCCCTGGATAATGGGAAGGGTAAAAACATTATCGCTTGTGATCAGTCTTGACTTTGTTCCGCCGCTCACCATAAAGAATCGCCTGTCGTTAAATAACCGGATATTCGTTCCGCTGGCGGCAAAAAATGCTTCCCCGGAATCCGCCACAAGTTTATTTTCGTTCCATTCTTTCCAGGTTTCTCCTGCATCATCCGTTTCAGCAAGAAATACTTTATTGCCAACCGGATCGCCAACAACAATACCCTTACGGTTGTTCACAAAATCCATGGCATCCAGGAACATGCCTTTGGTCTTATTTTCAAATACCAGCTTCCATGTTTCACCGCCATCCATTGTTTTCAGGATATAAGCCGGGTCTGCAATACCCATGATGATGGCTGTATTGGCATCAAAAGCTTCTATATCCCTGAATTCAGTTTTTTCAAAGCCTTTTACCGTCATCCATTTCCAGTTCTTCCCGGCATTGCTGGATCTGCCCACCGTGCCATTGCTGCCGCTTACCCAAACCACATTATCGTTCACAACACTCAGGCCACGGATACTTGTTTTAGTTCCGGATGTGAGAATTTCCACTTGCGGGGTTTGTGCGATTATAAAAACGGATGAAAGCAGAAGGGATAATAATAAACTGAGCGTTTTCATAGTGTGAAAATAGGGGAAGTGAGTCATATAAGTCAAATGGGTCATATAGGTCAACTGATTTGACTGATATGACCTATATGACCAATTTGACCTTTTTCTCATTCATATTTCATCATCGTTCTTTTAACTGTGCCATCGGGAAATAATTCCATCACAGCATAAGCCGGGGCAAATTCCTGGAAGGAGCCATTCCACCAGTTGCCTGATACGGCCCCGTTACAATAATATTTTATACCAAGGTACCCGACTTCATCCTGCAAATGAATATGACCACTGATGCAGACTTTGATATTGGGATATTTTAAAAACAATTTTTTCAAAGCCAGGAAATCGGTGTGCATCAGGTTACGTTTGATCATCATGTCGCCGTTGCTTTCTGTTTTGTCAAAAAATAACCCGGAACAAATTGATAAAACAGGAATATGCGATACAATGCAGATGAATTTGTCAGCAGGAACTTTAGATAGCTCCTGTTGCAGCCAGTCAAACTGTTCCGGATCGAGTTTTCCAATATAGCCGCCGGCGGGATTTAGTTGGGTACTGTCCAGTACAATAAAATACCAATTGGCTTTTGTAAAACTGTAAAACCTGTTTTTAAGTTCGAGCATCTCCACTGCCCAAATTTTTCCATAAAGCTTGTCATTTTCCGGTCTGTCAGTTTTAATAAACCATCCCCATATATCATGGTTACCGATTACATGATAAACAGGGAGGCTATTCTCTTTTTGCAGGATGGTTTTAAAAAGATCCCACTGGATCTGGGTTTTTTGTTTATCTGCTTCCAGTGCATCCATGATGGAATCGCCTCCATTGATAATAAACTCAACTTCCGGATTTAAACGATTTAAACCCTGGACATGCTGAAAGGCTTTAGCCATTCCTTTTTCGGGTATCAGTCCCGGTTTTACATGTATATCTGTAAGATGTGCAAAACGGATCGACCTTTTCTTTGGGTCTTCTGCAAAAGATAAAGAGGGCAGTAAGCTGCCGCCGATAACAGCAGCGGATCTTTGTAAAAATGTTTTCCTTTTCATTTCAAAAAGGTAAACAATCTTACGGGAACCTTATTGCAACTGTGCCAATAATTCTTCCTTGCTTACTATTCCCTGTTTGCGCCACACTTCTTTTCCTTCTTTGTAGATGATAAAGACAGGGATAGGTTCAATATGCAGGGCCTTCTGTATATCGCTGTGTATGCCGGCATCAATTTTTACAAGCAGGAAATTTAAATCCTTAATGCTTTCCAGCTCATCGATCACCGGGGCCATTTTTACACAGGGCGGGCACCAGGCAGCGCCAAAATCAACCAGGGTGGTTTTATCTTTCGGGATCTTTGCCCAATATTGTTCAATGCTCATCTGCGGTTCATTGCTCATTCCTTCCACCGGTTTGTTTTCTTTTTTCCATGCATTCATACCACCCAGCAATTCCAATACAGTATTAAACCCGTTTTGCCGCATCCATTCAGCAGCAGCGGCGCTCCGGCCGCCCGCGAGGCAATAGATATACACCGGTTTATTTTTATCCACATATTGTATACGCTCATTAAACTGTTGCTTGTCATTCCAGTCAGCAAGCAGGGAATTTTTAATGTGACCACTCTGGTATTCCCCGGAAGTTCTTACATCCAGTACCTGGATATCTGTTTTGCTGATACCTTTTTCAAATGCATCCGGGCCCAATTTCCGGCTTGAATCTTGCTGACCATGGCAGGATTCCATACTGAATAATAAAAGACCAAACCATACGTTTTTCATGTATTCAAATTTATTTCCCCGCAAATTAAATCATTGTTTCAAGACAAACACTGACAGAAACTTATCATTTTGCAGGGTCTTTACGGTGATTAGCAAAATAGTCTTATTTTTAAGCGTTAAATAATTCTCCTTTTATGAAAAAACATTTGATCTTTTGGCTGGCAGCATTTGCAATAGTGATGGTTAGCTGCCAGAAAGAGTTGAGCTTTGAGGGGAGTAATACTCCGGCAGAAGGAAGCCTGCAGGCTGATGTTACGGGAGATTGTCTCCCCAAAACAGTCAATGGTACATATATGGCTGGTACCCAGCTTGTACCTGCCACAAATACAATTTCCGTACAGATAAATGTTACTAAAACAGGAACCTTTATTGTATCAACTGATACAATAAACGGGTTTTATTTCAGGGCCATCGGCACTTTTACCCAATTGGGGGCCAACAGTGTCACCTTAAGAGGTAATGGAGCTCCCGTTCAGGCTATTCTAACCAATTTTGTTGTAAGTTTTGATAGCAGCTTTTGTGATATACAGGTACCGGTGATATCACCGGGTATCGGAACTTTGGCCGGTTCGCCAAATGCCTGTTTGCCTATAACAGTTAGCGGCGGCTACAGCCCCGGCGTGGCTCTTAATTCTGGTAACAATGCCATTGTACAAGTAAATGTTATGACGCCAGGAATTTTTAATATTACTACTGATACACTACTGGGAGGGAAATTATGGTTTACTTTTTCGGGTACCATTACAGGTACAGGTCCACAAAGCGTAACACTCCAGGCACAGGGAAGCATACCGGCTTCTACCGCCACCGGCCCTCAAACATTTACGGTTAAGTTAGGAGCAAGCCAATGCACATTTGTTGTAACTATTGCACCTCCGGCTGTTGGAACTTTGGATGGCGGACCTTCGCCCGGAGCTTGTACACCTGTTCAAGTAAATGGAAACTATACCCTGGGGATACCGTTGGTACCAGGCACCAATACAGTACAGATCCGAATAGACGTTGCAACAGCCGGAGCATATAGCATCACTGCTGCCGCTACTCCATCTGCAGGATTTACTTTTTCAGCTTCCGGTACTGTGGCAGTTGGGAACGACCAGCTCATAACTCTTAACGGCAACGGTACACCAACAACTTTTGGATCTATAACCTTTACCGTTACTTTTGGCACCAGCACCTGTACTTTTTCTGTACCAATAGGCGACGGGTTGGGTAAATGTGACGCTGATTGTACTTCAGCCCTTGCAGATGGTCTGTATGAGACCGGTACACAATTGAATTGTTCAAATACTGTTGACGTTGATGTTAATGTAACTGCTTTGGGACCTTATAATATTGTAACTACGCTTAATAATGGGATGACTTTTACTGCATCCGGAACTTTTACAAGCTTAGGCGGCCCCACAACTATTACCTTTGTAGGATCAGGTACGCCAATTAATACAGGAACTTCTAAT
>JBGPKR010000060.1:0-17900 GCA_041486045.1 Chitinophagaceae bacterium
TAAATAGTTAATCAGGGGGTTCCGGAATACTTTGAAAAGACCTTCTGTTTTCAGGTTACCAATTAACTAATTAACTGTTTAACTAATTTACCAATCAGGCCCATAAGCTTGGCAGAGAGTGTTTAATAAAATGAATACTAATGAGAATACCAATAGAGAACGGATCAGGTTTTATCAACCAGGTATCAGATTTTATTAAGCTCTCTGCCGCTTAAAGGCACAGCGGTGAATAATTTTGATAGACCGTTTATCTTATTTCAAATTTGCCGGCTGCTGTTTCTTCATCACCATTAAAAACACGGTACACATAGGTGCCTCTCGCCAACCCTGATATACGATAATGGTCTTTGGCTTTCATTTTATAATTCTGGACCAATGTTCCCTGCACGTCAAAAACAAAAAAATCTATCACTTTGCCGTCATTGTTTTTGGCAACAACATGCATATCCCTTTTCAGGGCATCCGGATAAATTTTTACAGAACTGTTGTTATGTGAAGCAAAGGCCCTTGCTTTTGCTTTTTTCTTTGCAGGTTCTTCTTCGCCTGGATTACGTGTAATTCCCAGCGGGCTTTTTGAAGGATTATCAATTGCCAGCAGTGGTTGGGCAAAGAACACACCGGTACTGAAACCGAGTGTAAGGATTGTTTTCAGGTTTTTTCGGGTGGATTGTAGTTTCATAAGGTTTGGGGGGTTTAGGATATATATTTTAGTTGTTTAATAGAATACAGGACATTTTAGTTGTTTGCTCCGGGCATCCACATTACCGATACGCCATCCAAACCTCAATATGCTGGAGAAATAAGCATCATTTTGTTTAGGGTCACCTCTCTGAGCAAATTCCTGGTAAGGACGGGTTGTAGGAAAAGTATAGGTTCCCCTATAGTATAATCTCCTCGCTTTCACAGCATCGGCTGCGGGCAGGTTAGAGTCAAAATTAATGGGATCAATGTAATAGCTGTGGCTTACATCATCCACATAATCGGTGAATAATTTGCGGTGCAATACTTCGAACCCGACATAGATATTTTCTTTGAGGTAATACTTAAAGCCAAAACCCATCAGAAGATTTCTTTGCAATAGTTTATAAGGTTTACTGTCAGGATACTTTGAAAATCCCTGTCCTTCCAGGTGCAGCGGAGCCAATTCGACCCATTTGCCATCTACGTCTTTAGCCTTGGGGTTAAAATGATACATACCGGCTCCACCCAAAACGTATGGACGGAGCTTGCCCTGGAGACCATCGTATCTTTCAAAAAAAACAGTTGGATAAATTTCCAGCGCAGCATACACTTCGTTGATATTTGATTTGAAACTCAGGTTCCTGTATTTGCGGTCTTCTTCATCTCCGCCTTTGGCAGGCGCCTGGGAATCATCACCTTCTACATAGCCTATATTACCTGCAATTCGTACGCCTAACCATTCGGTAGGATAGTAATTCAGGTATGCCCCTTTGTTAAGTTTGGTAAGGGGAAGGTCCAGGTCTTTGATAAATGTTTTGCCAACACCGGCACTGCCGCCAAGATCACCCAAAAAAAACATGGGACCTATGCCAAGGCCCAGTTCAAACTTACCATTGGGTGTACTGATGGATTGTGAATAGCCCGGGGAAGAAAAAACTGTAAATAAACAAATAAGCACGGACAGCCGTACAAGAAGTAAACTTGTTCTCATTGGTATCGGATTACTGGTTCTTTTAATCTATTGGATCTCGCAACTAAAGTAGAGCAAGAAAAAGAAAAGTATATAATAAAACGCCCTGTTTTTTTACTACAGGAGCATTCAAAAGTTTATATACTTAGTGATTTTACGAAAATGATTTATGATCTTACCATTTTGATGTGTTCGATACCATCTTCGAGATAAACCTCGCCGGCGGGTAGAAAGCCCAGGTTGGTATAAAATTTTTCAAGATATAGTTGCGCGCTGATTTTAACAGGGGTTTTTCCGTATATATTATAAATGTGTTCAATGGAATTCTCCATCAGTTGCCTGCCAATACCCTGGCCTCTTACGGATGGGGAAGTTACCACCCTGCCAATCGATGGTTCCTGATGGACTGCATCCGGCGGGATGATCCGGGTATAAGCAATGAGTTTATCGTTGTTCCATCCCATTAAATGGTAAGCAGCCTGGTCTTTGTTATCCAGGTCGGGATACACACAGTTTTGTTCTATGGCAAATACTTCATTCCGCAATTGAAGAATGGCGTAGAGTTCATGCAGAGATAAGTCGTCAAATTTTTTTAATACCCAGGAGAGCATGTGTAAAAATAAGCCCGCCTGACCACAAAATAAATAAATGAAAATAGTCGGGCAGGAAATGAGAAATAAGGAATAAGGAATGAGAAAATCGGACAGTGTCTCAGTTTGAAGTTTTATTTCGAAAGCCTTTTTACTATTCAACTAAACTCCATTTTGGTTTTTTTATAATCCTCCATGTACCGAGTCGTTGTTGCACCCATACTGAATCTGGTCCAGTTCTACTTGTTCTGGGGTATTCTTTTATGATCAGTCTTCCGGTTACCTTAACCCTCTTTCCATAACACTTATCATCCCATTCATAAACACCATCTAAGGAATAACGATGACCGTCATCAGTTTGTACCATAGCATCGTTTTTAATTACAATAGCTGTGCCGATAACGGTTATCTTATGTTCATTTGGGTTATTGTTACATTTATTTAAGTCAACAGAAAAAAAGGTTAGCAACGTTGATATCAAATATATTTTTATTAACATAATTGAAATATTATTTTATAGGAACTGTTGTTGTTGCAAATTAGAACACAACCGAAAATCAGGACTCTTTACTTCCTTATTTCTCATTCCTTATTTTTTATTTCTTATTTATCTTCCAGCAGGCACCGGCACCACCGGTAAACTCTCATTACCATCTTCACTGACTGATTGCACGGCAAAAAAATAATTGTCTTTTGAATAGGGCAGATCCATTTTAGTGTCTGTTGTAAAAAACTTCTTTTGCCAGAATGCACTGGTTGTCTCCCGCATCATTACAAAATAGCCTTTTACCTTTCCACTCTTTGGAGCCTTCCAGTTCAGGTTGGTGAAATTGGTCAGCTTTTTTGTATCCACCTTCACTTCCTGCGGCATAGAAGGAGATTTGGCAAGATTGGCAAGATTGGAAAGATTAAGACAGGTGTTTTTTCTCAAATATTCAAAATCCATAAATTCAGGAAGATCGCCATACTGAATGCCGTTTTCCATTCGCACATCCTGGTGCTGGTGATAATAGTTCTCATTCATCTCGCAAAACCGGATGGCAGCAAATCCTCTTTGCACATAGGGTGTATGGTCGCCGCCACGGAGAAAACGGTCATTGCGGTACACCATAACAACTTCCAGGTTATCAACATATCGTTCTCCGGTTTCTTTTGTATAGCGGGCCAGTTGTCTCGCCTTGCCATCATTTTCCAGGCCAAGACTGCGGATTGTCAGAGCCGCTCTTCCGGTATCAGGAACAGAAAATGATTCACTGAACACCCTGATCTTTGTATTGTTGATGACATTTGTTTCATTGCTGTTATTGCTTCCCATAATGTCGTTGTTCAATACAGCTTCAATATTCCAGTTTTGTTTTTTTGCTTTATCAGCCATGTAATTGGCGCCGAGCAATCCCTGCTCTTCACCACTCACAGCAACGAAAATGATGGTAGCCGGGAATGCCCTTTTACTCATGACTCTTGCACATTCCATTACGGCTGAGACACCACTGGCATCGTCATTGGCTCCGGGGGCATCGCCGCCACCGTCCATTACGTTGCTGCGCATATTATCCAGGTGACCGCTGATAATAAAGATCCGGTCATCATTTGCATCTGTACCTTTTAATGTAGCAACTACATTGCCCAGTAAAGTTGGTTTATCTACCCTTCGGCCATCGGGTTGCAAAGTTACTGTGTCAATAAAAGCTGTTAACCTTCCGCCAGACTCTTTTGCAAACTCGTTAAAGCGGCTCAATACCCAGTTGCGGGCAGCGCCAATGCCACGTTTAGGATCAGTTTGTATACTCAGGGTGCTCCTTGTGCCAAAACTCACCATCTTTTTGATATAAGATTCCAGCGAATCTTTTGAAACCTCACTTACCATTTTTTCTATCTGCGGGTCCCGGCTGATAGTGGTCTGTGCTTTTGCTGATGTATAAAGAGCAAATAACGGGATTAGTATAAAAAACTTTTTCATTACAATATGTTTTGGACAATAAATTTAAGGAATGAATATCCATTGCGGGGAAAAACAGTATTTTTATAGAAATCGCTTCATATGCCGGTTCAAGACCTCAGTTCGGTTCATCGGTTGATAAGCGACCTGTTTCATTGGCCCACTTCGCCCGAAGAATGGAAGCAATATGAATTGAAACAGGAGCAAATTGATTTTTTCAGGCAGAACGGATTTGTCAGTGGAATTAAAATGCTGGATGAAAGACAGGTCAGGATCATTAATGGAGACCTGGCAGAAATAGCAGACCCCCTGGACCCCGGGCATGAATTGTTTTATGAGTTTCATTCTAATGAATCAACGGACCCGTCCACGATTCTTTTTCATGCATTAGGAGCCTGGCGAATAGCGCCGGGCTTGCATGATGTGTTATGGAATCCACGGTTCCTGGTTGCTGCAAGCCAACTACTGGGAAATGTTCCTGTTCGTTTCTGGCACGACCAGATCTTCTGGAAGCCGCCGAAACTGGGAGGTGTTGTAGCATGGCACCAGGATTATTCTTACTGGACAAGAACAAAACCGGTGGCACATCTTTCCTGTTGGTGCGGGTTGGATGATTCCACAAAAGAGAATGGGTGCCTGCAATATATTCCCGGGAGTCATGAATGGGGATTGCTGCCTAAACCTGTTATTGCAGGAGAATTGCAGGGGATAAAAGACTTTTTGAATGAAGATCAAAAGAAACAATTTGAAAAGCCTCAGTTTGCTGAAGTAAAAGCAGGAGAAGCTATCTTCCATCATCCACTTACCCTGCACGGCTCGGGCGCCAATATATCAACAAAACCAAGAAGGGCTTTTGTGATCAACGTTTTTGCAGACGGAGTCATTTCTGATTCTGATGAACCTTTGCTGGATGGCGTGCCGGTAGTACCGAAAGGGGAGAAGATAAAGGGTCAGTTTTTCCCTTTGCTATATGATCCTAAAGTGACAGGTCAGTAATTATATTTATCCTTCCATAAACTTTTCAAAAATTTTCTCAGCTCTTCTTCCCTGGCATTTTTTCCGGGGTCATAGAATTTCATCCCGGAAATTTCTTTGGGTAAATATTCCTGCGGGGAAAAATTGTTATCGTAGCTGTGGGAGTATTCATAATTTTTTCCATAGCCCATATTCTTCATCAACCGGGTTGGCGCATTGCGGATATGAAGCGGAACAGGCAGATCACCGTATTTTGTTACGGCGGCTAAGGCTTCCCCGATGGCAACAACAGCAGCGTTGCTTTTTGGCGATGCAGCCAGGTAAGTAACGCATTGCGAAAGAATAATGCTTGCCTCGGGGTGACCAATCTTATTTACCGCCTCAAATGTTGCATTGGCCATCACCAATGCTGTTGGATTCGCATTGCCAATGTCTTCGCTGGCCAGTATCACTAACCTGCGGGCAATGAATTTTACATCTTCACCTCCTTCGATCATTCGTGCAAGCCAATAGACAGCTGCATTCGGATCGCTTCCTCTTATAGATTTTATAAAAGCAGAAATGATATCATAATGCTGTTCGCCACCTTTGTCATATAAAGCAATTCTCTGCTGAGCAATACGCATTACATATTCATCTGTAATAACTATGTTATCAGGGTCTGGGGAAACCCCTCCTTCGAAGGGGCTTGGGGAGGCTGCAATTTCAAGCAGGTTCAATAATTTCCTGGCGTCACCACCGGAGATATTAATTAATGCTGCTGTTTCTTTGAGCTCAATTTTTTTCTTCTTTAATATTTCATCTTTCTCAATAGCTGTTTGCAGGAGTTTGACCAGGTCGTTTTCATCAAGGGGTTTCAGCACATACACCTGGCAACGACTGAGCAGGGCGCTGTTCACTTCAAAGGATGGATTTTCTGTTGTGGCCCCGATCAATGTAATGATGCCTTTTTCCACAGCGCCGAGTAATGCATCCTGTTGTCCCTTATTGAAATGGTGTATCTCATCAATAAATAAAACAGAACCAGGTTGGGTTCTCGATTGCTCAATTATTTCTCTTACGTCTTTTACTCCTGCGCTGATGGCGCTGAGCTGGAAGAACGGAACTTTTAAAGTATGTGCAATAATATTAGCGATGCTGGTCTTGCCAGTGCCCGGCGGTCCCCAGAAGATCATGGAAGGAATTTTTCCATGTTCAATCGCTGTTCGCAGGATACTTCCTTTGCCGGCAAGATGTTCCTGGCCCAGTAATTCATCCAATGAGTTAGGTCGGATGCGTTCAGCTAAAGGCACATTTGAATTCATGGATTCAAAGTAACAAAAAAGCCTCAGTTATAACTGAGACTTTCTGTAGCCCGTACGGGATTCGAACCCGTATCACCACCGTGAAAGGGTGGTGTCCTAGCCCTTAGACGAACGGGCCGTCTTCGCTAAAGCTACGACGGCTAAGAGCCGTTTTCACCTGGTTTTTTTAAGGGACGGCAAAGATAGCCTTGCACAACTTTTTAGCCAAATTTAATCCGAGCAAAGCGAAGGATTCTCCCAATCACTTCTGCATCGGCCAATTTAATTAAATCTGATACATACAGGCAAGTGCAGTTTGATTACCTTTGCCCCTCAATTTTCAAATTTCTCATTTTAAAACTCTTCAATTTATCATGAGTACAGTTAAAGTCGCAATTAATGGTTTCGGTCGGATTGGCCGCCTGGTGTATCGCCAGATTTATAAAATGGAAGGTATTGATGTGGTGGCTGTCAATGATCTTACCAGTCCCAAAGTGCTGGCACACCTGTTGAAGTATGACAGTGCGCAGGGACGCTTTGATGCAGATGTGAAATCAACTGACAATTCAATTGTGGTGAATGGGGATGAAGTAAAAGTGTACGCCCAGAAAAATCCGGCTGAAATTCCCTGGAAAAGTCATGAGGTGGATGTTGTGCTGGAATGTACCGGTTTCTTTACGGATAAAGACAAAGCAATGGCTCACATAACTGCCGGCGCTAAAAAAGTAGTTATTTCTGCACCGGCTACCGGTGATCTGAAAACTGTGGTGTTTAATGTAAACCATAATATCCTGGATGGCAGCGAAACAATAATTTCCTGTGCTTCCTGTACTACGAACTGTTTGGCCCCCATGGCCAAAGTATTGAATGATAAATTTGGTATTGTGACAGCTATCATGACCACCATTCATGCTTATACCAATGATCAGAATACACTGGATGCTCCTCATCCAAAGGGAGATCTCCGGAGGGCAAGGGCTGCTGCCGCTAATATTGTCCCTAATTCAACCGGAGCTGCGAAGGCCATTGGGTTGGTGTTGCCTGAATTAAAAGGGAAATTAGATGGTGGGGCACAAAGGGTTCCGGTGATTACCGGTTCATTGACCGAATTGACATCTATTTTAAATAAAACTGTTACAGCCGATGAAATAAATGCAGCAATGAAGGCAGCCAGCAATGAAAGCTTTGGTTATAACGAAGATGAAATTGTAAGCAGCGACATTATCGGTATTCAATTCGGATCGTTGTTTGATGCCACTCAAACCAAAGTGATGACAGTTGGAGATAAACAATTGGTGAAAACCGTCAGCTGGTATGATAATGAAATGAGCTATGTGAGCCAATTGGTGAGAACCGTGAAATATTTCGCCGGGCTGATCTCCAAATAATCTGAAAATTTGAAAATGTGGGAATGTGAAATCCTGTAAAGGTTTTCATATTTTCACATTTCCATTTTTACACATTCTCACATTAAAACGATAACGATGAGTAAGTTCAGCGACTATAATTTCAAAGGACAAAAAGCATTGATAAGAGTTGATTTTAATGTGCCGCTGAACGATCAATTTGAAATTACTGATGATACCAGGATAAAGGCTGCTGTTCCAACCATCCAAAAAATATTGGGTGATGGCGGCATGGTGATCCTGATGAGCCATTTCGGCCGGCCCAAAGACGGTCCTGAAGATAAATATTCACTGAAGCACTTAATTAATCATCTCAGCGGTTTGTTGGGTGGAACGAAAGTGTTCTTTGCCACAGATTGTATCGGTGAACAGGCTTATCTCACTGCAGCCATGATGCGTCCCGGTGAAGTGTTATTGCTGGAGAATCTCCGGTTTCATAAAGAAGAAGAGAAAGGGGATGAAAAATTTGCTGAAAAACTTTCAAAGCTTGGAGATGTATGGGTGAATGATGCTTTTGGTACAGCCCACAGGGCACATGCCTCAACAGCTGTTATCGCCCGGTTCTTTCCGGCAGATAAAAGGATGTTTGGTTTGGTAATGGAAAGTGAAGTGGCCAGCGCAGAAAAAGTTTTACATAAGTCTGAGAAACCTTTTGTCGCCATCATCGGCGGCGCTAAAGTGAGTGACAAAATTCTCATTATTGAAAATTTACTGGAAAGAGCAACAGATATAATTATCGGTGGCGGGATGGCTTATACTTTTATGAAAGCAGAAGGAGGAGCTATTGGTGGCTCATTGTGTGAAGAAGACCGGTTGCAAAAGGCGCTTGAAATATTAAAAAAAGCGGATGAAAAGGGAGTTTGCATTCACCTGCCTTCTGATTCTGTAATTGCTGATAAGTTTGCTGCTGATGCACAAACCTCGGTTGCGCCGAGCAATAATATTCCCGGCGGATGGATGGGATTGGATATTGGCGCCAATGCCTGTGAACAATTTTCCAATATTATCAGGCATTCAAAAACCATTCTATGGAACGGCCCGATGGGTGTTTTTGAAATGCACAATTTCCAGCATGGAACCAAATGTATTGCCAAAGCAGTTGCGGAAGCAACCGGAAAAGGTGCCTTCTCCCTGGTTGGCGGAGGTGATAGTGTAGCTGCCATTAACCAGTTTGGCTTTGCCAATAAGGTAAGTTATGTTTCCACCGGCGGTGGCGCCATGCTTGAATACTTCGAAGGAAAAGTTTTGCCGGGGATTGCGGCGGTACTAAGTAAATAAGAAATAAGGAATGAGGAAGTGACTTACAACCGGAATCAACTTTCTAATTTTTTATTTCTTATTCCTTATTTCAATGATCTTGTCATTGTTACCGCCATTACTGGTGCAGATATAAACTTTCCCTGCAGGGGAAATACAAACATCTCTCATCCTTCCGTAGTCGTTTGTGAAATATTCATTTGTTTCAGTAATGCCGGTATGATTTCCATCCAGTTTCATCTGGTAAAGTCTTGAATTTTTTAATGCCAGCAGCAACAACGAATTTTTCCATTGTGGTATCAGGTTGTTGTTATAATAATCCAAACCACAAACGGCAGCAGTGGGTGACCATGCTTTAACGGGTTCTTTTACATTATTGGCAGTGCAGAATTTTTTTTCACCCGGTTCATTGCAGAATCCACTGACATTTGGCCATCCATAATTTCTTCCTTTTTCAATAATATTTATTTCATCATCTGTATCCGGTCCATGTTCGGAACTATACATTATGTTATTGGCAAACACCAAACCCTGGGGGTTACGGTGCCCGAAACTCCAGTAAGGATTACCGGCAACAGGATTATCAACCGGGATGGTACCGTCTAAATTCAGCCGCAGGATCTTGCCATTTACTGATAACCTGTTTTGTGGATTCAATTGATCAGAAGCATCGCCTGTTGTGATGAATAATTTTAAATCCGGGGTTATTAATAAACGGCAGCCGTTGTGAATGGAGGAGGCAGCAATATTATCAATGATCGTCACCGGGTTGATGAGTGTGTTTCCATTGTAAGTAAAACGGACGATCTTTTCACGGTAATCGCCTGCATTATTATAATCGTACGCAACAAATACCTGGGGTTTTGATGAAAAATCAGGGTGCAGAACCATACCCAGCAATCCGCCCTCACCATTTGAAACGACTTCGGTGATCGTATACACAGGGTTTACAGATCCAGTTGCCGGATTTACCCTGCTTATCTTTCCGCCACGTTCTGTCATCCAGATAAAATTATCAGGACCCCACAATATTTCCCAGGGATAATTTAATCCCCCGACCAGTACGGAATCTTTAAGGGCAACTGATCCCGGTGCCAGAGCATTTTTTGGTTTATAGACCGAATTCTGGCATTGTGTGCAGGAAACGGACAATGACATCATCAATAACCAGGAACTGTTCTTCAGGAAACGCATGATAAAAGTATTTGACAAAACCCGGACTAAAAGCATGCCGCAGAGATACCAAATTTGTTGATTCACCGGTAATATTATTTGACCAACCGAAAATTTACCTTGCTGATCTGTCAAAAGTGGTAATTTTATTCTTCAATAAAACTTATAACAATGAAAGGAACCCGTAATCTGACTTTATTAATTGTACTTGGCCTTGTTCTCATACTGGGAGTATGGGGCTGTAGTGGTTATAATGGCCTGGTAAAAGGCGATCAGAATGTAAAAAAAGTATGGGGCAACGTGGAAACGAACTACCAGCGGCGTACCGATTTGTACAGCAGTGTTATTAAAACGGTAGAAGCTTCGGCCAATTTTGAGAAATCTACATTGCAGGCAGTTGTGGAGGCGAGGGCAAAAGCAACAGCGATCAATGTTGATATTAATGACCCGAAATCATTGGAAGCATATCAGCAAGCGCAGGGTAATCTCCAGGGATCTTTCAGCCGTTTGATTGCATCCTTTGAAGCCTACCCGGATTTAAAAACAACAAAAGCTTTCCAGGATTTTCAAACACAGATCGAAGGAACAGAAAACCGGATCAATGTGGCCCGCCAGGATTATAATAAAGCTGTCGAAGGGTATAATCTTAAAGTAAAAAGGTTTCCCAATAATATGCTGGCAGGGATTTTTGGGTTTAAAGAAAAAGCCTATTATAAGGCAGATCCTGGTACTGAAAAGAATCCGGATATAAAGTTTGATATAAAATAAACAGTGATACCAAGGATGCTTTCCTTTCTCAGAAAGAAAAAAAAATTCTTCACGGAAGAAGAAACAAGGCTTATTGTAAAGGCTATCCGTCATGCCGAGCATCAAACCAGCGGTGAGGTAAGGGTATATGTGGAAAGCCGTTGCAGCTGGGTGGATGCTATTGACCGGGCGGCAGAAATTTTCTTTAAATTAAAAATGGAGAAAACCGAACAGCGGAATGCTGTGATAGTGTATGTAGCTGCCAAAGACCGCCAACTGGCGGTCTTTGGCGATGAAGGTATCCATAATAAAGTGGGTGATGAATACTGGAATAAAGTGGTTGGCGAAATGCTGGCCAGCTTTAATACTAACAATTATGCAGAAGGTATCAGCAACTGTGTAATTCAGATCGGAGAAGCTCTCAAAACTCATTTTCCTTTTAACAGGGATACAGATACAAACGAATTACCCGACGATATTGTATTCGGCAGGTAGACCCCATGAAAAAACTCTTATTCATATTCAGTCTTTTGGTTTCAGTTTGTGTTTCGGCACAAATTGATAAAGTAGTTCCGAAAAGACCCAGTCCTCCCAAACTGGTTAATGATTTTACCAATACGCTTACCCCGTACCAGATTGATGCATTAGAAAATAAATTGGTAGCTTATGATGACAGCACTTCCAACCAGATTGCGGTAGTTATTATTCCTACTACCGGTGATTATTCCGTGGAAGAAGTTGGGTTGGAGATCATTCGTAGTTGGGGGGTTGGAAATAAAGACAAAAACAATGGTATTGTATTGCTGGTTGCAAAAGATGATCACAAGCTGAGAATAGAAGTTGGCTATGGACTGGAGGGAGCTGTTCCGGATATAACTGCAAAGAGTATCATCGATAATTATATCACTCCCAACTTTAAAGAAGGTAACTTTTACCGGGGGCTTGATGCAGGCACGGATGCAATAATAAAGGCAGCGGCAGGTGAATACAAAGCTCCTGCAGGTTATAGTAGCCATAAAAAGAAAGGTATTGGATGGACATCCATCATTTTTATTATCATTTTTTTGCTGATAGCAATGGCAGGTGGTAGATCAGGGGGTGGTGGCGGCGGAGGTTTACGTGGCTTTGGAACAGGATGGCTCATTGGGAGTATGATGGGCGGATCCCGTGGTGCTGGCGGAGGCGGATGGTCAGGGGGTGGAGGCGGCGGATTTGGCGGATTCGGCGGCGGTGGCGGCGGAGGTGGCGGAGCCAGCGGGGGTTGGTAGTAATGAAAAGTTATAATCAAAATAATTAAAAAGCGGATTGTTTTTGACTCTCCGCTTTTTAATTGATAAACCCAGAAAATTTTTTGAACTTATATCACTCCCCTTAGGGGTTGGGGGCAAATCCTTTCTTATCTGCACCCGGCAACTTTGATTTAATATACTCTACCAGTTCTTTCAGTTTTGTATCATCCGGGCTGGCTTTCAGATCTCCTTCTTTTTTAGTGATCAGTCCTTGCAGAATAGCGCCATTTATAAAAGGGTCAGTTTGATTTTTGAACCCTTCCGGCACAGCATCACGGAATTTTACAATGGCATCAACTCCCCGTTTTATTTTTTCTATATCTTTCAAAGCCCCCAGGTAGACCCCTAACGAATTTAGTGCCTGGAATTTCCCCTGGCTCATCGGCATCTTTTCAAAACCACCGATTAATTCTTCGGCCATGCTTTCATCTCCGGTTTTTGCGATCATTGTTCTGATCGTTTCTTTCAGGTTTCCTTTGGAAGGAGTTTTGGAAAGCTCTTTGGCAAGAGATAAAGCAGAAGCCTCATCCACCTGTGACAGAGCTTCCAAAGCATTGCCGGAAACAGTGTAGGAAGAATCTTTGGTGGCAGCTTTAAAAAGATCAGCATATTCCGGTTTTTTATAAGCGCCCAATTTACTGATAGCATTACCGCGGACAACGGGTTTTTTATCATTCTTTGCCAGGTCAAGCAATATGGGCTCCACTTCTTCCTTCACCGTTTCATCTTTCAGGTTAAGGACCGAAAGGGTATAATTGCGCAGCCCGTCATATTTATCTTTCAGAGCGGTTTTTAAAAGTGCCAGCGCTTTGCGGTCTTTTTGATTTTTACCGGCGAATTCTATTGCTTCCCTTCTGTCAACATAACCACCTGCATATTTATATTGATGAATGTAGTTATCAAGTGTTTTGTTGTCCTTCTTGGACCAAAGCATTACTTTATCCCCATCCACATTTACCAGGTCAGGACGTTTCGAATAGTTGAAGGTGAAAGTATCCACTGCATTTTTCACCCATACATTGTGGCGTTCTTTATTTGGTCCGTTGTAAATATCAATCGCCATTGGGAGGGTGAATACCTTACCTGTTTTTTGTGTTTGCTTAATGATCACATCCACTTTCCCTGCAGCATCATCATATTCATAGTCAATCGTTACTGTCGGGTTGCCGCTGCCAAAATACCATTGATTGAAATACCAGTTCAGGTCGCGACCGGTGACTTCTTCAAATGCAAGCCGCAACTGGTGAGCCTCGGCGGATTTAAATTTATTGGTAGTAAGATAATTGTTGAGAGCTTTGAAAAAGGCGCTGTCACCAACAAAGTTGCGAAGCATATGTAAGATCCTTCCACCTTTCTGGTAGCTTACTCCGTCAAACACATCTTCCTTATTGTTATAATAAAATCTTACAAGGTCTTTCTTTTCATTTCCGGGCCTGAGATAGCCCTGCATACCCTGGTAGTTCTCTGCGTCACCCGCATCTTTCCCGTATTTATATTCACTCCAGAGTGTCTGGCTGTAATCAGCAAAAGATTCATTCAATGTAATATTGCTCCAGCTTTCTGTTGTTACATAATCGCCAAACCACTGGTGAAAGAGTTCATGTGCAATTGTGCTTTCCCAGTTGTTACCGTCAACCAATTGCCTGGCATCCTGCTGGGCACTTTCCTGGTGTATAGTGGCGGTGGTGTTTTCCATAGCGCCGGCTACATAGTCACGGCCGGTGATCTGCGAATATTTTGCCCAGGGAAAATCTACACCGGTGATACGGGAATAAAAAGCTATCATTTCGGGGGTATTACCAAATATCTTTTTAGCTACAGATGCGTATTCCGGCTCTACATAATAGTTTACTTCCTTGTCTTTGTACTTGTCTTTAACTATTGCATAGTTCCCTACACCCAAGAAGAAAAGATAAGGTGAGTGGGGCAGGTCCATTTTCCAGTAATCCGTCCTTGTACCATCAGCATTTTTCTTTTGGCTAACCAATTTTCCGTTACTCAGGGTGACATATTTGCTATCGACGGTCACGGTTAACTCTTCGGTGGTTTTTTGATTTGTTTTGTCAATGGTGGGAAACCATGCAGAGTTACTTTCTGTTTCACCCTGTGTCCATATCTGGGTGGGTTTATTTTTATCTTCTCCCTTTGGATTGATAAAATACATACCCTTGATACCCAGGAAATCTCCGTGAGAATATTTGGCTTCAAACTCATCGGGCTTAGCTGTGTAATCAATATATATTGTATAGCTTTCGTTTGATTTATAAGCTCTGTCAAGCTTGATTCTCAGGCTCCAGTCATCGTATTCGTATTTTAAAGGCACTTGTTGTGTTCCTCTCATAACTGCTATCTTATTAAACGCCATACCTTTTGCATCAAGGTTTAAAGAGTCGGTAGGGTAAAAATGGGGCCTCAGTGTGATCCATGCTTTGCCATACAGATATGACTTGCCAAAATCGGGTTTCACTTCAAGTTTGGTGTGAACCAGGTCATTGATTTTTGTGGCAGTTTCCCGGTACTGTTTTTTCCAGGAAGTATCTTTGGCCGGACCGGTCTGGGCAAAGGCAAAGGAAACAGATCCGGTAAACAGAAAGGTAAAGATCATTTTTTTCATACAAATAATTTTGTGACGCAAATTTAGAGGAGCAAAAACTCTAAGAACGCATAATTAGGATGGAAGGTTACAGCATTTAACAAGTTGTTTTGGGGTGGCCGGCAAAGTCAAAAGATTTTGAGTATTTTTGCCCTGATAATCAATATATAAAAATGAGTAAACTCGCTGTCTGTCTTTTATTTTCCTTAGCCTCTTTAACCGGTTTTTCTCAGAAAGTTTATTTTGTTTACCTGCAGTCAGAAGCTGAACAAGCTTTTTTTGTAAAAATGGATGGGAGAATTCACAGTTCATCAGCCTCGGGGTATCTTATACTTTCTAAACTGCATGACAGTACTTACAACTTTACTGTTGGATTTCCCCAAAATAAATGGCCTGAGCAAAATTTCTCGGTTAGTATCTATAAAAAAGATCATGGTTATCTTTTGAAAAACTTTGGCGAAAAGGGCTGGGGGCTTTTTGATTTGCAGACGCTGGCTATTCAGATGTCAGCATCCGGGGCGGCCAAAATTGAGGAAAGGAAGAAAGAAGAAAATAAAGATGTTTCTGTTTTTACCGATATCCTTTCAAAAGCAGCTGATGATCCTTCTTTGAAAGAAAAACCTGCACAACCAAAAATTGAAGAGAAAAAGGCGGAAACGGTTATCCAGGAAAACTCATCAAAAGAAAATTCGGGAGAATTGGCAAAAGATACATCAGTCATAAAACCGGTTGAAATAATTGCAAAACCTGAAATAATAAAAGAAGAACAAAAGGTTGTCAACCAGGAACAGCCGGCTATTAAAGTAGAAGAAATGATGATCCCGGTTGCAGAAGTATACAAACCGACCGTGGTTACAAAAAGGTCGGAAAGCTCCACCACAGAAGGGTTTGGCCTTGTTTTCATTGACGACCTTGGCAATGGGAAAAACGATACAATTCGTCTTTTAATTCCAAACCCGAAACCCTTTGTAACCATTATAAAAGAAGAACCTAAGGAAGAGAAGAAGTTTTTAGATATTCTCCCGGATACTGTAAAAAAAAAAGAGGAGAAGGTAGCTGAAGTAATGACGGTGGTGACAGAAAATGCAGTTGAAAAAAAGGTATTGAAGAACAATTGCCCTGCAGTTGCTGAAGAAAGTGATTTCTTTAAGCTTCGTAAAAACATGGCCGCTGCTGAGGGTGATGATAATATGGTTAATGAAGCAAGAAATTATTTCAAAACAAAGTGCTTTACAACTGAACAGATTAAGAACCTTGGATTGTTGTTTTTAAATGATGCCGGCAAATACAAATTTTATGATTTGGCTTATGCATATGTAACTGATTTAGATAAATTCAGTGTTCTGCAAAACGAGTTAAAAGAGGAATATTATATAAATCGTTTTAAAGCCATGCTCCGCAACTAATACAATATGTCCCGTTATTTCCTTGAGGTGGCTTATAAAGGCACTAATTATAGCGGTTTTCAGTCGCAACACAATGCCAATACTATCCAGGCAGAAATAGAAAAGGCATTTGCAGTACTCCAGAAAGAAAAAATAATAATGACCGGATCATCCAGAACAGATGCCGGGGTACATGCTTTGCAGAATTTTTTTCACTTTGACCTGGAAAGTGGAATACATCCTGATATTACCTATAAGATGAATGCAATTCTGCCGGGAGACATTGTAGTGAAACAACTTATCCCCGTTGCTGAAGATGCACATTGCCGTTTTGATGCGGTAAGCCGGAGCTACAAGTATTTTATTTACAGGTATAAAAACCCTTTTTTAAGGGATAGCGCTTTCTATTTTCCCTATAAACTGGATATTGAAATGCTGCAGCAGGCTTCAGCTATTATAAAAGAGTATAAAGATTTCACCTCTTTTTCCAAACGTAATACGCAGGCTAAAACTTTTACTTGTGATATCCGGGAATGTGAATGGTACCAGGAAAAAGATTTCCTGGTTTTACATGTAAAAGCTAACCGGTTTTTAAGGGGGATGGTTCGGGCACTAACTGCCACTATGCTTAAAATCGGGCGGGGGAAAATGTCTTTAGATCAATTTCGTGACATTATCGAGGCGAAAGACTGCACAAAAACCAGTTTTGCGGTACCGTCTCAGGGTCTATTCTTGATTTCTGTTATATATCCGCCAACTCTTCTGGGTGAATAACCTTTCCTTTATTGTAAACAAATTCAGGCGCAATTGTCACCCGGTAAAGCATCTAATGCCGCATATTTAAGTAACTGGATGTGGATATCCGAATTTGTGAAAACAACGTGTACCCAATGTGAACAAAAAGCAATTAAAAACTTTGAAAGTAAGTTGCCAGCTCTTATCTTTGCCACCCCCAATAAAAAAGGGTGTTGTTCTTTATAAAACTGGTTGAAAATCACAGTAGAAACTCCAAAAAAGTTTGAAATAAATTTTGGTAGTAATACCACGGTCCTTACCTTTGCACTCCCTTTGAAAAAAGGGTTGGCAACATAAGGCCAAAAGATCTTTGAAAGTTGGGAAACAATAGCACTTTATCCCGATAGCCATCGGGATAAAACAACAAGGTAAGTCAAGCGAAATAAATTCGATTTGACACGTTAATTTTCTCTTGAGAATTTTAAAATGTCAGCATCAAACATCATTTACAATGGAGAGTTTGATCCTGGCTCAGGATGAACGCTAGCGGCAGGCTTAATACATGCAAGTCGAGGGGCAGCAGGTTTGTAGCAATACAGATGCTGGCGACCGGCAAACGGGTGCGGAACACGTACACAACCTTCCTTTAAGTGGGGAATAGCCCAGAGAAATTTGGATTAATACCCCGTAACATTATGATGTGGCATCACATTATAATTATAGCTCCGGCGCTTAATGATGGGTGTGCGGCTGATTAGGTAGTTGGCGGGGTAACGGCCCACCAAGCCTGCGATCAGTAACTGGTGTGAGAGCACGACCAGTCACACGGGCACTGAGACACGGGCCCGACTCCTACGGGAGGCAGCAGTAAGGAATA
>JBGPKR010000061.1:0-17380 GCA_041486045.1 Chitinophagaceae bacterium
GTCGCTGAAAGGGAATACACAGACATTTACCCAATGGGCGCAAACGGTGAACTGGGATGGGGTCAGTCACTGGTCAAAATATATGATCACCCAACCTGCCTACCAGGGCCCTAACTCATTGCCGGTTCCACATATGAGCAATGGGAGCATTGACAGCATTTTTTCCATCGGCGCAACAGGAAATTTTCATTTTTCCAGGGGGGACAATACACAGAACCTCTCCCTATATGCTAATTACTGCGTGGTAAAAGATATTATTTCAATAGATGCTGTTTGGGTACCGTATGAACATTTCACTATGAGCCAGGCCATAAAAGAAAAGAGACATGTCTTTTCCCAGTTTTTTTATGATCATGAAGCTTCCGGTGAATTGCATCTGAATACCAATTTCCAGTTGCTGAATAAATGGAATAAATATATCCGGCTTGCAGCAAGGGTGGGATACCGTTTCCCGACGGGTTCAGGTTTTGGCGCAGCCAGGTATACAGACGGGCCGGGCTATTATTTTGATCTTTCATTTGGTAAACCCTTTAATCATTCAACCCTTAAATGGACAGGCATGCTGGGTTTTTATTCCTGGCAGGTGGAATCAGACAAGCATAACCAGGAAGATGCTTTCCTGTTTGGTACGGGGCTGGAGTGGAATAAAAATAACTGGCGGATACAAACCAATGTGGCGGGTTACCTGGGTTATTTAAAAGATAGCGGCGATAAACCAATCCTATACAGATTTAATATGGAGAAAAAAATAAAAGGCATCAGCCTGCTGTTGGGGTTTCAGCAGGGGCTGCATGATTTCGATTACAGCAGTGCAGAGGCTGGAATAAAATATTTTTTTAAGGGGAAAGAAAAACAGCTTATTAAATCGCCGAAGTAAACTGCTTCAAAAACCTTACATCATTTTCACTGAACAGGCGGATATCATTGATGCCATATTTCATCATGGCGGGTCGTTCAATCCCCATACCAAATGCAAAGCCGGTATATTTATTGGGATCAATATTGCAGTTGGATAATACATTGGGATGTACCATGCCGCAACCAAGAATCTCTACCCAACCCGTTTTTTTACAAATAGTACATCCCTCACCTCCGCAAATGAAACAACTTACATCCATTTCTGCACTGGGTTCAGTAAATGGAAAATAAGAAGGACGGAAACGGACTTTTACATCTTTACCATACATTTCTTTTACGAAGAAATATAAAGTTTGTTTCAGGTCGGCGAAAGAAACATTTTCATCAATATATAATCCCTCCACCTGGTGAAAGAAACAATGGCTTCTTGCACTAACGGTTTCATTCCTGTACACACGGCCGGGCATGATCATGCGGATAGGCAGTTTCCCTTTTTCCATTTCCCTGATCTGCACATTGCTGGTATGAGTCCGTAAAACCCAATCCGGATTTTGCTGAATATAAAAGGTATCCTGCATATCCCTTGCCGGGTGATGTTCAGGTAAATTCAAAGCGCCGAAATTGTGCCAGTCATCTTCTATTTCCGGTCCTTCTGCTACGGCAAAACCAAGACGTTGAAAAATAGAAACGATCCTGTTCTTCATTAACGTAACAGGATGCCTTGAGCCAATGAAGAGTTCATCTCCGGGAAGAGAGAGATCAAGTCGTGAGCCTGCCTGTCCGGTAGGCAGGTCGTGAGTCGTGAGTCCGGAGTCAGACGAAGCTTTTAATTTTTCATATTTTGTTTCAACAAAAAGTTTAAAATCATTTAACAATTGCCCGGCTTCTTTTTTCTTTTCCGGCGCCACATTCTTCATTTCACCCATGATGGCTTTCACAACTCCCTTTGTGCCGAGCCATTTAATACGAAACTCTTCCACCTGTTTTTCATCAATGGCTGAAAAGGTTTCAACTTCCTTTTTGTAATTGTTGATCTGCTGTAACAGTTTATCCATGTGGCTGCAAAGATAAGGAAGCAGGCAGAAGCTCAGAGCCAATCTGTATCAGGGTATTCAAAAATTAGCCGGATCAAAATGAAAGGGAGCCTTTTTATGAAAAATTACTTTTGCTATTTTAGGTTCCAGCCAATAAGCTATTTGGGTTGATAAAATACCAAAACCGGCGCCAGCGACCACGTCCCGGAGCCAGTGCTTGTTATTATACATGCGTAAAATACCGGTTGCGGTAGCAACCGTATAGCCAGCAATGCCATACCAGGGAGATACATCGTTATATTCCTGCCGTAAAAATTCAGCGCCTGTAAAAGCAGTAGCAGTATGTCCTGACGGAAAAGCATTAGAGCCAAAGCCATCAGGTCTTCTTACTTTAGTAATTGCTTTGATGGACTGAACTGTTACACCCATCATGAAATTGGCCAAAAGGTAAGTTAGCGTCCGGTCCCGAAAATTGTGCTTGCTTTTTATACCGGCAGCGTTCAACCCAAACACAGCAAGACCCGGAGCATACTGAAGATAATTGTCAATTGAAGTATGGAATTTTTTTTCTCTTATTTCTGTTTTGATCCCGGTGTCAAACTCCTTCAAATCCTCACTTGTTTGTGAAATAGTCCCATAAACGATCAGCGCAAGCGGAATGGCCAATGATCTTATAGTTGGTTTCGGGCTGGTTTCTTTTTCTATAATCGGTGATTCAGGCTGTTTTTTTAGAAACAGATAAGAAGTATCAATTTCAGCATTCTTTTGTTGGGCATTAACAGAACCGGTAACAGTCAGAAGCAAAAATATTAATAATAGTCGCATTCAGAGCTTTAAGAAAGCATAGATAAGAAAAAGACAAATAGAATAAGGAAAGTCATGACGAATTAACGATGGTATAACAACTGCGGGAAATATAAAAACACCAATGCTGCATTGATTAGCCACTATTTTTTTATAAATAATAATTGCAACACAGCTCGCAGTATAATTTAGTAGCAGGAGTAACACAATAATAAAGTGGAAAGGGGACTTATAATTTTATTCTCATGCTCAGATTGGCTACCCGGCCATCGATCGGGGCCCAGAGTTGTTTAAAGGATGGATTGATGACAGGGGGTATCACAATAGATTCTTTTTTTGTTTGCCGGTAGTCAAAGAAATTCTCGCAATTCAATACAAAAGAAAACCGGCCAACATCATACCGCATCATGCCCGCAACAATGGGAAAGGAGGGGGTCTGACTGCCGTCTTCAAGGTATTGTTTCCCGGTATATGCGGCTTCAATGCAAACACGGAAACGTTTGGAAAATTCATAGGAGATCACACTGGCAAATTTATCACGGGCACTGAGGTCAAGATAGGGGTGAACAGGGTCATATTTTTTCCTGGCATCGGTCAACGTATAACCCAGGTAGGCTTCCAGCCCGGCAAAGCTCAGCTGCAGCCATGTTTCACTGCCCTTCGTAGAAACAGGTTTTGTTGCGTTAAAATAAGAAATAGTTGTAGTTGTTCTTTGCATCACAAGCGGATGATCGATCTGCGTAATGTAGAATGACTGGTTGATGGCCAGTTCAACCTTGCCGATCTTCTTTTTAAAATTTATATCCCAGTTAAAGCCGGTTGATCTTTCCGCTTTTACATTATTATCCAATGGTTGCAGTTTGGGATAATCTCTTTCGTCCACATCGGATTCAAAAACGGTTGGAATTTTATATCCCATGCCGCCGCCCATCCTCATGGTTATTTCATGATTGATCTTGTATAACAGCGAGACCCTTGGTAATATAAAAGTACCATACTGGTTATGAAAGTCGCTGCGGAGGCCGCTTTCGATAGTGAGTTTTGGAAGAATGTGCCAGTCATCCTGCACGAACAAACCCAGCGTAAAAAAATGATAGTTTTTAATAAGGGTGCTGTCGGGTGATCCTTTCTTTAAATTTTCGCCATTAAAATTAAGACCGGCGACTATATCGTGTTTGCCCGTTTTCTTCACATAGGATGCTTCTGTATAATAAGAAAGCTGTTTGGCTTTCATGCCAAATACATTGCTGGAAATATCCCGGTTAAAATTGCTGGTAGTTCCTTTCAGGGTAAACTTATCATTGCGGCCGATCTTATAATCCCAAACCAGGCCCAGGGTATTGCGGAGGGTTTGATTCTGGATGAAGAACTGGTGAAAGTTGCTGTAATATCCTGATAATATCTCCATATCACCGCCCTTCCTGTCCTCGTAAGCGCTGTTGATACTGATGGAAACAGTATTTTTTTCATTGGGATAAAAGAAAAAAGTGGGATGAATAAAAACAGCTTCCTGTCTGCCTGCATCGCTGAAACCATCGTTGTTTACATCCACCTGTTTCTGGTAATTGGCACCAACGAAAAAAGTATAACCCACTTTCCCTTTACGTTCAGATAAGTAAATGTTGACGTTGCTTTCCCGCAGGGTTGACTGGTTCAGCATCAGGCTTCTTTCCGGTACACCCGGTTTTGGTTTTTTGGAAATGATGTTGATCATGCCGGCAATGGCGCCACCGCCGTATAATGTGGAGCTGGCTCCTTTTATTATTTCAACCTGTTTCAGATCCAGCGGCGGGATCTGCAGTATGCTGAAACTGCCGGCAAAGCCGCCGAACAAAGGCATACCATCACGCAGCAGCTGCGTATAATTTCCGGGCAACCCCTGTACCCGCATCTCGGTGTTGCCGCTTACAGCCGATGTTTGCCGTGATTGTATGCCCGCCACATCAGCCAGCAGGTTGGCGATATGTGATGGTTTGACACCACTTTCTTCTTCCACTTCCTCCGTACCGATCACTTCAACTCTTGTCACGGTATTTTCTATTCTTGAATCGGTTCTGGAAGAAGAGATAATAACCGTCTCCATTTCCTTTTCGTCCGGCTCCATGCTGATGCTTAATATTGAATCTGTAACTGCCAGCGGAAAATTAAATTCAAGTGACTGCGATTTGTACCCAATGCATGAAAAGACAAAGACTATTTTGCCATTGGGTATATTTTTGAGAATAGCTTTTCCATTGTTATCTGTTACACTTAATATTTCTATACCTTTTGAACCTATGGAAACATTGGGCAAAGGTTCGCCGGTACCGGCGTTCGTTACAAAGCAGGAAAATTTATTTTGCGAAAAACCGCTTGCAGTAAGTATACAAAGGGAACAAAAAATAAAAATTGCTTTCATGGTCGTAAACAGCAAATTTACAGAGGGCTGGTATGTTTTCATTTTTTTATTGCCGGTTCTTTCTGAAGAGGAGCCGGAGCATTGAAGGCAATACAATCAGGAGCAAAGGCATTGCAATAATAAACCCGCCGATTACGGCAATGGCCAGTGGCTGATGCAGCTGTGCCCCTGTGCCAATACCCAATGCCAATGGCATTAAGGCAATAATGGCACCCAACGCCGTCATCAGTTTTGGCCGTAGCCGGGTGGAGATGGAATAAATGATGGAATCATCTGTTCCCCGTTCATGTAAAGATTCCCTGAATTGAAGGAAGGTAAAAATTGAATTTTCACCGATAATACCAACAATCATGATAAGCCCGGTATAGCTGCCTACATTCAATGGCGTGCCGGTAAGGAATAAGGCAAGATAGCTGCCCGATATCCCGAGTACCGCAATCAATAGAATAAGCAAGGCGACTTTTATTTGCCTGAATAAGAAAAGTATAACTGAAAACACGAGCAGGCTTGCAGCAATCAATATCATCAATAGCTCTTTAAAAGATTTCTGCTGTTCTGCATACGAACCGCCATATTCAACATGATAGCCGGAAGGAAGATCAAGTTGAGAGGAAATCTTTTGTTGTATTTCTTTCATGACACTTCCGAGGTCCCGGCTTTCCAATCTTCCTGTTACCACCCCCATGGATTGAAGGTTTTCTCTTTGAATTTCCGCATCTCCTGCATTAATAGTAACGGAGGCTAATTCAGAAATAGGTTTTAACATGCCACCCGGCAAAAAGATCGGCAGATTGTTTACTTCAGCAATGCTTAGTTTTCTGCTTCCCGGATATACCAGGCGGATAGTAGAATATTGCTCCCTTTCAAACAGGTTGCCAACAATATTTCCCTCCAGTGCAGTTTGAAGTTGGTATTGCAGGTTGGCCGGTGTAATGCCATATTGTGCAAGTTTTCCATAGTTGGGCTGAATGGAAACAGAGGGCCCTGCAATGACGATAC
Source organism: Chitinophagaceae bacterium (assembly GCA_041486045.1). Lineage (GTDB taxonomy): Bacteria > Bacteroidota > Bacteroidia > Chitinophagales > Chitinophagaceae > JJ008. The sequence continues at coordinate 6,094 of JBGPKR010000061.1, forward strand.
CATCAAACACATCCGCCGTTCCACTTACACCGTTTATAATTTCTGCAGCTTGCTTCGATAATTCCTGCAATTGCTTTTGGTTGTCGCCAAAAATTTTTATCTCAATGGGCTGAACAGATGCCATCAGGTCGCCCAGCATATCTCCGATCACCTGCCCGAAATCAATACGCAGTGCCGGTTGTGTTGTTTCTATTTTTTGCCGGATGTCTTCAATGACCTGTTCCGAGGTTCTGTGTCTTTTCTTTTTTAACTGGATCAGGTAATCGCCGCTATTTGGCTCTGTAATAAAAAAACCCATCTGTGTCCCTGTTCTTCTGGAATAGGCTTCCACTTCGGGGACTGTTTTAATAATTTTTTCGGCTTCCCGGAGCATCCGGTCTGTTTCTTCTAAGGAGGTGCCGGGCGGTGAGGTATAATCAAGCACGATACTTCCTTCGTCCATTTCAGGCAAGAAACCTGTTTGCAGTTTTGGTAATATCAAAACAATAGAAACTATCAATGCGGCGATAATCGCGATACTGATATACGGCCTTCGGATGAAAAAAGAAACCCAGTTTTGTTTTCTTACTGCCTGTGGCTTCTTTGTTTTTTTTATTTTATTACCATTCCCTTTTTTGGAAAGCAATAAATAAATAACCGGCAACCCGATCCAGGTAACGAAAAAGGAACAAACCAATGTAATGATCATGGTATTTGTCATTACAGTGAAATAAGAACCTGCAACACCTGTCATTAACAGAAAAGGGATGAAGATGACAATGGTGCTCATGGAAGAACCGACCATGGCAGGAAATAAATAGCGAATAGCTTTTTGCACCAGCGAGGGCCCGGGTTCTTCAGGGTATTCTTCATGGGTACGGTGTATCTGCTCTACTACCACAATGGCATCATCTATAATCAGCCCGATAGCAGCTGCTATAGCTCCGAGGGTCATGATATTAAAAGTGTAACCTATCGCAAATAGAACAATAAGTGTAAGAAAAAGCGTAACAGGGATGGTAATTAAAATAGTGGCACTTGCTTTTAATGACCGGAGGAAAATAATAGCTACGAAAATGGCCAGTAAAAGCCCTATCCACAAACTGTCGGTAACACTTTTTACAGAATCATTTACGAACTCAGCCTGTATATAGTAAGGTTTGATAAGTACATCTTTAGGGAGGATCTTTTTAAGCTCTTCAATCTTTGCCTCCATTTCTTTTGACAGGTCAACCAGGTTCGAATTGGGTTGCTTGACCACAGCGATCAGTAACCCATCTTTACCATTCGCATTGATCTTGATGAATTCTATTCCTTCTTTTACATCAACGGTGGCGATATCCTTTAACTGTACAATTCGTTTCCCATCATTCTTGATAACCATTTTTTCAAGGTCATCTTTGGTATGAACTGTTGCATCCGTAACGGTCAGGTACAGGTAGCGGTAATCCGATAAAAAGCCATTTGATTTTATAAAGTTGGTTTGACCCAACGCAGTGCTGATAAGATCAGGCGTAATGGAAAGCGTACTCATTTTCTGTACATTCAGCTGCAGCCAATACTCCTTGGAACGGCCTCCGGTTATTCTGATCTCAGAAACACCACCTACCTGCGATAAAAATGGTTTGATGGTGTAAGTAGCTAACTGTCTTAATTCTATAGGCGACTTATTATTGCTTTCTAATGAATAGCCCATGACCGGCAAAATGGAAGGGTTCATTTTAGCTACTGTGATATTGACATCGGGAGGTAAAAGATTTCTTATTTCGCTGATCTTGGATTCAATGTGCTGCTGGTTTACATCAATATTACTGTTCCAGTTCATGAAAGCTGATATCTCGCAGCTTCCGCGGCTGGTGCTGCTGCGTATCATCTGAAGGTCAGGGACCTGTTTGATGGCGGCTTCAAGGGGTTTTGTTACAGTCACCATCATTTTATCAACCGGCTGCAGGCCTGCATCTGCAATGACTTTAATTTTTGGAAATGTGATCTCGGGGAATAAAGAAGTCTGCAGTTTGCCGTATACAAATATTCCGCCCATGATAATGAGGGCAAGCAATACGGCCAGCGGGTTTTTGTGCGATATGAAAAATCGGTTCACTGTTTATATTTATTGCTGAATGATTTTGATTCTTGCGGTATCTGCCAATCCGTAATTCCCGGTTAATAAAAATTTATCAGCAACAGAAAATTGCGGAACCAGGATTTCAATCCGGTCATTGATTTCCATTCCTTTTGTTACAGGAACTTTTACCGCGGTTGTGCTGTCAATCACTTTCATTACCCAGAAATTAGTTTGTGTTTCATCTGACAAAACAGATTGCTTTGGCAGGGAAATAGTATTTGCCTTTGCATTTTTTTCTATCCTCACTTTTGCAATAAGATTAATGGGCAGGCTTTTGTCATTTACGGTAAGAATAATGTTTTGTGTCTGGGAAGCTGAATCAACGACAGGCGTTACGGAAGAAACATGCCCGGTAAGCGATTTGCCATCCGGAAGCAATAGTTCAACAAACTCTTTGTTGATCACATAGGGACGCAACTCGTAGGGTAGATTAAGGACAAACACAAAACTTCTTATATCACTGATCACAGCTAATTGTTCTCCTTCCTGTACATAGTCACCCGGCTGATGATTAAGTTCGGAAACATATCCTGTTGTGCCGGCTTTGATATTAATGATGCCCGAAAACCTGAACGAAGTATCCAGCAGGTTGATGGTATTGCCAATACTTTGGGCTTCTTTGGTTTTTAAAACAAATGCTGTTTGACCAGCGGATATCATTTTGCCTATCCGTGCATTTACTGAATTAATATACCCATTGGTACTTGCTTTTACATAGGCTTTTTGAAGAAACGTAGAAGTAGCATTCAGTTCAATATATTCGGTCATTGCATCAGTACTGATTGAAGTAACAGTTACCGGCGTGGTTATTTCAGGCTCCTGTGGTTCTTCTTCCTGCGTTTTTTTTGAGTGGCAGGAAGCTGCTGCCAGTGATAGGAGCCAAAAATATAAAATACCTTTTCTCATAACGATTAATTTATTTTCCCCAGTAATTGAGCTGGTTGATTATTCTTAAACGGGTTATATAATTCTGCGTTACCAGGTTCTTTGCCGTAAAATAATTATTGAGTGATAAAATAAAATCGGTCAGCCTGATATCACCTGTCGCCAGCAATTTTTCATTTACGGTGATCAGCGTTTCCGTGTATTTGATCTGTTTATTGATCTCGCTGACCTGCTGTTCAGTTGAATTCAGCTGCTGTACCAGTTGCAATATTTGCTGCCTGCGCTGTTTGGCAAAAAAGTCTTTTTTGAACAACCTGTTTCTTTCCTGGATATCAATTTTGGAATATTGCATTTTCCTTTGTTTGCCATCATAAATAGGGATGGCGATATTAACGCCAACACTGGTTCCCCAGTTTTTATATGACTTGTAGGCAAAAGAAGAGTTATATCCGGCATCTGCAAACAGGTTGATCTTTGGCCGGTAGTTCACATCCACCAATGCCCGGTCATTTGCCAGTTTCATACTGTCCAGCTCAAATTGCTTGTAAAAGAGGGTAGCGGCAAAATCACCAACCGTTGCGGATAACAATTGCGGATCGGGCAGTGCTGTAATAGTGGTGTCAACAATACCGGCCAGGTAATTTAATACCGCATAATCAAAATTATACTGGGTCTGCAGTTGCGATGTGCCCAGCAGCTGTTGCTGCCGGGTAACCACAAAAGCCAGGTAGTCCGATTGCTTATAAACATTGTCCTGTGTCAGTTTTTTTAATATGCTGTCCTCTTTTAGCAGCATATTGTTGACACGGCTATTAAAATCAAGCTGTAATTGTTCTCCAAAAACAGTGATATACTGATCTGCAACAACCTTTCTGATATCCTGTTCAGAGATCCTGATGCTATTAGTGGCAGACTGTCCCTGTATCTTCAGGCTTTCCAGTTGCGAAGCGATACTTTTTTTATTAAGCAAAGTTTTACTGGCTGAAACCAGTGCCGAAAGCTGCTGGCCGTTTGTAATAGCTTTATCATAACCCCATCCGCCAATGATCGGTGCATAGCTGTTGTTACTAATGCCATTGACCTGTGGTCTCAGCGATGCGAGAAAAATCCTGCTGTCCAATGTAAGCGATGATAACTGGCTTTCATAATCTTTCAGCAACGGGCTGTTGGTAATAGCAGATTGTATAAAATAATCCAGGTTATTTTTTTCCCGCCCGGCCGGGACAGGCTGCGCAAATGAAATAACCGCAACATGAATAAAAAAGAATATGCTTAAAAGCTTTTTCATTGTTTACTTTTTAATCAATCCTGCAGATATGACTACTGGCCTACTACCAATATCTGGAATGTGCCGGGGATCATTTTCGGTCTTGCCTTTGGCGCATTGGGATCAGCCGGTTCATAATCTGCAGTGGGCAGGTAGATCAGGTGGCTCTGCTCATCTACTGCTATTGTTCTGGCGCCCCTTTTAGTGGTAACATTGGCAACCAATTCAAATTTATCAGCAGCCTTTTCATGATATACCGACAAACTGCCTTCACCATTTGAAGTAAATATATTTTTTGTAACGGCATCAAAACCTGCACCATCGCAACCATCCCCAATGGGAAGTGTTTCAATTACTTTTCCAGTTGCCGCATCCAGCACTGCAAGAAATTTATTACCACATCCGGCGAACAGCCGGTTGGTTGTTTTATCAAATGCAAGTCCTGTAGGTTCTTCGGCAGGTGCGAGGGGCCAATGTGCCTCTACTGTAAATGTTTTCAGGTCCACCAGCACTATTTCATTTTTGTCTTCAATGTTTACATACAATTTTCCGGTTCCGTTAGAAACAGCAGTCTCTGGTTTTCCTCCCACATCAATACTGTCAAGTAATTTATTGGTAACAGGATCAATAATACTGAGGTTCTTACTGCGGCCATTGCAGGTGATGATCTTTTTGGTAAAAGGCTCATACATGATGGCGTCAGGGTTGGCGCCAGCCGGAATTTGAGTGATCACAGCATTGGTGTTCAGATCAAATACAGTTACGTTGTTCAATCGTCCGTTACTGGTAAAGCCTTTGTTCTGTGATTTATCAAAGGCAATGCCATGAACCCCTGTTGTATTTTCAATTACCCCGATAGAATCCCCGGTAGCCTGGTTTAAAATATTTACCTGGGCGCCATGAGAAACATAGAGACGGTTATTACCCGGGCCAATGGCAATATAATCCCAGCCACCGCCACTTTGAATATGAAATGTTTTAAGGATGTGAAAATCTTTCTGGGCATATGCACCGGCAAATGCACAGACAATAATTGCTAAAAGATAAATTGACTTTTTCATTATTTTATTTTAAATGTGAATTGATGTTTTTTTGATTTGTCAAAAATTATTATCAAATTGTAATTTTTCTTCGGTTTGTTTTTTTGTTGCCTTGCCAAACCTGTAACTGATGCCTAAATAAATAATCCTTGCATCCCGCCGGCCAACAGACGACTGTTTCAGGTACAAAGTAGTTAATTCAGATTTCTGTTTCAGGGTTTTAAAGATATCAGAAGCTGTCAGGGTTATGGATACCTTCTTTTTGAAAAGATCCTGCCGTATTCCTGAATTCAGAACAAAAGTGCCAAACGATTTTCCCTGCGGCGTCAGCCGGGCCGAACGATAATTACCACTTACCTGCCACATGGTTGTTTTGGTAAGTGTTGTGGTAGCGTTGAAATTGGTGCTCATGGAAATGATTGATTTTTTATTACTATAGCCTAAGTTAGACGCATCAATCTGGTTGTAAAAAAAGTTGGAACTTAAATTAGCCGATAAAAATTTTCCTGCTTTGGCAGAAAAAATTAACTCTAACCCGGTTGATTTGTCGCTGGATAAGTTCTGTTGCTTGGAAAGTAATACCGAGTCATTAAGCCGGACAGTTACCTGGGTGAATCCATTTTGCTTATACCGGTAATACAGGCTGGGTACAAAAGAAAACTTTTCATTTTGCCATTTATATCCAAACTCTGCAGAGTGGGTGACTTCTGGTAACAGTTTTGGATTTCCTGCTCTTATATTATACGGATCCTGGTATTCAGGAAAAGGATTCAGGTTATCTCCTTCGGGTCTGTTCACTCTTCTGCTGTAATTTAACTGGAATTCCCCTTTTTTTAATTTATAGGCGAGATGAAGGGTTGGATAAACCTTAAAATAACTGTTGCTGATCAAAGAATCTTTTGTTACCAGCTTTCCTTTTATATTAACCTGTTCAAACCTTAACCCGGCAGAATAACCAAAGGCGCCATAACTGTGCTGGTAGGTACCATATACCGCATGTATTGCTTCGCTGTATTTAAACCGGTTTGATTTAATGATATCTTTTAAGAATTTATGTTGTGCCGTATCGTAATACTCGCCATAAAAATCCATATCTATCTGGTTGAACGAGCCATCATAACCAGCTTCCAGCTTCGAATCTTCTGACAGCGGGTTGGTATAATCAATGGTAAGTTGCTGCTGGTTGTCTCCTTGCTTTATTAATGTATTATCAAGCGAAAAAGGTAATACAGGGAAAAAGTAAACATTACTGTAATGATTATCTTCTACTTCATCAGAAGCCGAGACATTTAATTCAACCCTCAGCTCATGATCTTCCTTGGGAAAATTATGCTGCCAGTAGGCTGTCACGTCTTTTTCTTTTTCAAATTCAGGGTCGTGCCGCAAGCGATTGTAATTGTCGGTAAGCAGATGATTTTTATCGTAAAAAAATTTTTTCACTACATCATTTTTTGTTTGTTTACGATAATGATAGTTCCCCGAAATGCCAATGCTGTTATGTTCATTCAGTGAATAATCTGCTCCCAATGTAGCTATATTAGCAAGCGGCCGTGCCGGCGACCGGCTATCTTCTGTGTAATAGCCCGATGTGTTGCCGGCGGAGTCAAAGTATTCCCTGCTGATATTATTTAATCGTATGCGCCTGTCCTGCCGGATATTGTAATTACTGAAAAGGTTAAGTTTGCCGGGTTTATAATTCAGGCTGAGGCTGCCATTGTATCTGTCACTGTTACCGGCATTGGCAATAGCAGAACCATTCCAGCCGAGTTTGGTGTTTTTTTTCATCACAATATTAATGATACCTGATGTGCCATCAGGCTTATACCTGGCGGAAGGATTAGTGATAACCTCGATTCGTTCAATAGAATTGGCTGGTAACTGCTGCAACACCTCAGCTCTGGTTTTTCCCATCAATGGAGATGGCCTGCCATTAATAAGTATCATTACATCTGACGATCCTCTCAAAGTTACCTGGCCTTCAATATCTACTTCAACCGAAGGGATATTTTTCAAAATATCACTAGCTGAACCACTCTGCGCCATAATATCCTGGCCGACGTTATAAACCTTTCTGTCAATGGACGTATTCAAAAGAGATTTTCTGGCAGTTACCACTACTTCGTTCATGTTTTTTGATACCAGGTCAATTTCAATGGTACCTACATTCTCCTTTTGCTGCTTAACCGTTACCGCCAATATTACTTTCTCATAGCCGATAAAACTGAAACGAAGGATATAATTACCGGCAGCAATTTTATCCAGTAAAAATTTCCCTTTATGGTCGGTAACTGTTGTATTTATAACTGCGCTATCCCTGGTATGCAATAGTTGCACCGTTGCAAACTCGATAGGTTGTTTAGACGATTTGTCAGCGATAATTCCTGTAACTGACTGTGCAATCCCCTCCATTCCGCCCAGGATAAGTATAAAAAGGATTAAGAAAAAGTCATTAAAGATAAATTGCTTCCTCATTTTGAAAATGATTTTAAAACAGACACCTGAAGTGATGCCTGCTTTAATTTATAACTAATGTGCCACAGTCCCATCTGGATTCAATTCCATTGACTTTTTTTTGCCGTTAACTTTAACAACAACCTCGAAAAGAACTTTGTCGCCCGGCTGTTCTGTTTTTTCAGCAAGGGTTATAGGAGCACCGGGATATTTTGTGCTGACGGCAGCCTTAACTGCTGCAGGTAATTCAGACTCAGGTATCACTGATTCTGTCTCCACCCAACTGCCATCCATACCAAAATTGGCCGATACGGAATTGTTGTTGAGCTTGAATTCAGCTTCGTATTCCTTCGCATTTTCTTTCCCCCAGCTTATGTTTGTTGCAGCGGGGAATTTAGCTGCAAAGGCATTCTTTACCACTTCAGGAACCTTTAGCACCTGGCAATTGGCTGACAGGCTAATGGTAATAGCAGCTGTCAGCACAATAAAAATATTTTTCATTGTATCTGAGATTAATAGATGAACAAAATGGGAATTGGATGCAATAAAGAAATTATCACACGCAAAAAAGAAAATCAGCAGCCAGTAACTGCCGGGGGATGAAAAATGAAAGAGGAAAAATCAAGCTTGTAGTTATTATCAATAAATGAGCAAAATACACGGGGAGCAACAGGCTGATCCTTTTCTTCCGGCATCAGCGATTGTGCACAGTATAAAAATCCCGGAGTAATTTGTAAAGGTTGTATCGGTTGTTGTTGCTGTTGTGATGCCGGCACTTGTTGTTGGGGTGCATCTTCATCATCGTCCTCATCTTCAAACAAACCGCCGATGTTCAGGATGTTGTTTGTGATAAATTCAAACACATCTCCGTCACTGTCCCTTTGCAAAAACTGGCTATATAATATTTTAGCCGAAACCGTATCCTGGAAATTGCAAAAAGGAACCATTATACAGTTCACCAGGAAACAGGAGGATAAGAATATGGCCGAGATTTTTTTCAAGATGACCAAGTTAGGTATTATTGGGCAATATTGCCAGCGAATGGGGAGCTTTTCTGTAAGTTTGTCATTAAATCACCTGCATGTCGGATTATCTTAATATCGCTGATTTTCTATCGCCGGTCAATCTCCATGATGTCTCTCATGATGAAGCCTATAAGGAAGGTCAATTGGGCAAGGCGATTGCTATCTACCAGGAAGAATTCCCGGACCTTGATGAGGCACAGATCGTACTGCTGGGCTGCGGCGAACAGCGGGGCAGCGGTTTGACACACGGACAGAGTGAGGCCCCCGATATCATCCGCCGGCATTTTTATTCTTTGTATTACTGGCACCCTGATATTAAAATTGCCGATATAGGAAATATTAAAACCGGTTCTTTATATACCGATTCGTATGCAGCATTAAAAACGGTGGCACAGGAAATTATCAATGATGGAAAAACGGTCATCATTCTCGGTGGCTCGCATGACCTGACCTTATCACAATACAATGCCTATGCAGAGAATAAAAAATTAATAGAAGCCAGTTGCGTGGATGCGTTGATCGACCTTGACCTGGATTCACCATTTAAGAATGAGAACTTCCTGATGGATCTGCTGACGGGGGAGCCCAATTTTATCCGTCATTACAATCATATCGGTTTCCAGAGTTACTATGTGCATCCCCGGATGCTGGAGACGATGGACAAACTTCATTTCGATTGCTACCGGGTGGGTAGTGTAAAAGAAAATATCGATGAGATGGAACCGGTCATCCGCAACAGCAATCTTTTTTCTTTTGATATCACCGCTATTGCTACTGCTTATGCACCCGCCAACAGGCTTTCCCCGAATGGTTTCAACGGTGAAGAGGCCTGTGTACTGATGCGCTACGCCGGTATGAGCCCCAATGTGAACAGCATCGGTATTTATGGTTATGATGCGCAGCATGACAAGGATGAACTGACCGCCAAGCAGATCAGCAATATGCTCTGGTACACATTGGATGGCCGCAGCCGCGGCAGGAGGGAAGCCCAGATCGACGAAAGAGATTCCTTTAATGAATACCACACAGCTTTTGCAGAAGTAGAAACCACTTTTTTACAAAGCAAGAAAACCGGGAGGTGGTGGATGCAGTTACCTGATAAAAAATTCATCGCCTGCAGTTACAAGGATTACCTGCTGGCCAGCAGCAACGAGATCCCGGAGCGTTGGTTGAGAGCACAAGAACGTGGTTAGCAAATAAGGAATAAAGAATCAGGAAGCATGTCATGTGCGAAGTCTCCTTTCTCATTCCGGATTTCTTACAAACGATAACAAGATAGAAATAAAAAATCAGGAAATATGTCACCTTCGAAGCCCCCTTTCTCACCTGCCTGCCGGACAGGCAGGTTCCTTATTCCTTATTTCTTATTTCTTATTCTCCTGTCTTCCTGCTCTCTTCAAAAACAAATAGCCCGTTCAGCTAACGAAGATGTACTAAGCACCAAAGCCCTGCAAACTGCTCATGTGGGCATCAGCATCTTTGAACCAGCAACAAACAAATACTGGTTCAATTACCAGGGCGATAAATATTTTGTACCGGCCAGCAATACCAAACTACCTACCTGCTATGCAGCAATGAAATATTTGGGGGATAGTTTGGTGGGTATTAAGTATAGGTTAATTGATCAAAATCTATCTCAATTCCCAATGATCGTTTTACAGGCAAACGGTGATCCCACATTTCTCAATGATGAATTCAAAACCCAAAAGGTTTTTGACTTTCTTAAAAAAATCAGAGCAGGGCAACATGTTTTTTTTATTGCCAATAACTGGACGGAAGATGGCTGGGGAGCTGGTTGGTCTTGGAATGATTATAATGAAGCTTATATGGCAGAAAGGAGTCCCTTTCCAATTTACGGCAATTTGGTAAAAATTTTTAAACTCGGAGATAAGCTTCGTGCTTTTCCTTCGTCATTCGACAGTACTCTTATTGTGCCATTACACGTTAATGCTAATTATTCAAATGTCTCAAAGGCGTTAGATCGAAATCGTTTCCTAGCATCAACAAGTACTACATTGTTTAAAGAAACCAAAATTCCTTTTTCTCCTAATGGATATGTGACCTCAACATGGCTTATTAACGATACGTTGCATACAGGCCGTCAGATATATTGGTCTAATTCGGGAATTGATATGTCAACAGCCAATACAATCCATTCCCAACCCACCGATTCTCTCCTCAAACCCATGATGCATCGCAGCGATAATTTTTTTGCGGAGCAAACCTTATTAATGGTCAGCAATGAAAGGCTGGGGGTGATGAATGATGAAAAGATCATTGATACCTTATTAAAAACTGATTTCAAAGACCTGCCTCAAAAACCCCGCTGGGTGGATGGCTCCGGTCTCAGCCGCTATAATTTATTTACCCCGCAGGATTTTGTCGCCATCCTCAACAAAATGAAGAATGAGTTTGGTATGGAACGCATCAAGGTCATCCTGCCCACCGGCGGCGTAGGCACCATCAGCAGTTATTACAAAGCCGACAGTGGCTATATCTATGGTAAAACAGGAAC
>JBGPKR010000062.1:0-17357 GCA_041486045.1 Chitinophagaceae bacterium
GAAAGATGCTGGCAGATAGCGGCTTCACCAATATTTTCAATATCAATGGCGGGATGACGGCCATGCATTACACAGATGCAAAGGAGAAAGGATGTTTAAAAGATCTGGTTCAAACTTCTGTGAATTATTCCATTATTTCTTTTAATGATCTCTGCGGGTTGATGGGCAAGGACAATGGACCCGTTGTAATAGATGTGCGGCCCGACTCAGCTTTCCGCCATATCAGCCGCGATGCAAAAGTAAATGCTATAGGAACTATCAAAGGTTCTGTCAATATTCCTCTCGATCTTTTTTCTGTAAGCCAGGCTATAATACCCCATGGCAGGGATGTTGTCCTGGTTGATATATATGGTGATGAAGCATCGAAAGCAGCTGTCCTTTTAAAGCAGAACGATTATAAAAATGTATCTGTTTTGATTGAAGGGATCGACCGGTTGTTATACACTGATAAAAAGAATGTGCCTTGCAAAGACATGTTCTATACTTCTCCGCTTGCCTATCAAACGATCACCGTAAGTGAATTTGGGGAATGGAGCAAAGCAAATAAAAACTATATCCTGCTTGATGTGAGAACTGCCGATGAATTTTTAAACAGACACAAAGATTACTGGCGAAACATAGGGCATATAACCGGCGCCATCAATATACCTGTTGCTGATATCGGCAGGCGTTATAGTGAGTTGGACAAGAATAAAGAAATTTTGATCTATGCTTTTGGCAGCGGAAAGGAACCCTTTGAAGCGGCAAATGTTTTGCTACAACAGGGCTTCACTAAATTAAAAGTGATCTATGGCGGCGTTTTTAATATGCGATGGGCGGCCGGAAATGTAAAAGGCCAATCTTACCTCAAAGACTTTGTGGTGGATATACCGGAGATAAACCAGTAGTCTTACAAAGGTGATTTTGCATCCAGCACTTCAATTTCAAAAACAAGAATGCTGTTGGGCGGGATCTTGGCTGCTCTTGTGCGGATGGAGTATGCGAGGTCAGATGGAATGACCATCTTTATTTTGCCACCCACTTTGCATAACGGTACGCCGATCTGCCAGCCTCTTATCAATCGCTTTAATGGAAATGTGGCAGGTTTATCTTTTGTCTGGTCAAATACAGAATCGTTGACAAAAAGGTAGCCTTTGTAAAAAATAGTTACAGTATCTGTAATAAAAACCTGCCGCCCGGTTCCTTCTTTTATCATCTTATAATAAAGGCCTTCCGAAATATCTTTTGCATCTGTTTTACCGGATGCAATTGCATCTTCAATTATTTTTTTATCAATTTGTCTTTGCTGAACACTGTCAATATGCCCAAATAAATTGATGGTTGGATTTGGCAGGGTTTCATTTTTCATATTCTTCCAGGAGCCATTTTGTCGCTGACACCAGACCTGCCCCGTTGTTACTGATATATCCTGCTTTTTTCCATTTACATAAAAAAATGCAGGCTGCTGGATCGTATTCCACTTGCCCTCAATTTTCACGGTCCCTATCAATTTCCATTTATTTTCCTTAGGTAAAAAGATATAACCAGAGTATAAAGAAAAATTTCCGACTGAGTCGGTGGCTTGCGAGATCAGCAACTTATATGTTTCATTGATATCCCAGTTATAGCTAAATTTCGGGTACCTTGATTTTCGGTCAATGCCTACATTTAAACCCGGTGTGCTGCGGTTTGTATAAGCAAGAGGATAAAAATATATGCTGCGACTGCCAAAAAAGTTTTCCAGAACAAGATTTACTGCATCCGATTTAATGCCTGCTGAGCAATATCTTTTTTTATCATAGCCCTTCACATTTATTTCTGCCATAAACTGAACAGCTTTTACACTGTCGGGAAGATTGTAATTGATGGTAGAATCCTTGTCCGCTGCTTTTGCTGACATAAATGAAATAAAGGACAGAAAAACAAACAAATATCTCTTCATACAAGGTTTTGTTTTTATAAATCTACAATTAAAGTTGGAACGAGGTTTAACTGCAATCAAATGTCATAAAGCAATGATAAAACCGGCAGCTATAAAAAATAAATTTCGGTAATCAGGCAAATAAAGCCTATCTTACAGGTCAACATCGTAGTTTTTTATTATCCCCCAGTTCTTTTAATGCTAATAATACTTGTGTTCTTTTTGTGTCACTGGTACCTGGCGATCTTTTCTCAAACTTTTCTCCAACACCGTTACGCATCTCATGCTGCCTTCAGCATGAGCAAATTTTGGGAACGTTTTTTTTATCTGCTGGCCTATATCGGCCAGGGTTCTTCGTATGTAAGTCCAAGGGTGTATGCCATCATGCACCGGATGCATCATGCTTATACCGATACGGATAAAGACCCCCATTCACCCTTGTTTGACAATAATGTATTTGCCATGATGTGGCGAAGCCGGATCTTTACATCCGGTGTCTTCAATGGCAAAATAGAAATCGAGGACCGGTTTCTGAAAAACCTTCCTGACTGGCCCGCACTGGACAGGATCGCCCATAACTGGATGTCCCGGGTAGGGTGGATCGCATTTTATGTTACCTTCTACATTCTGTTTGCACCTTCGGCCTGGTGGTACCTGCTGATACCCGTCCATATTGTCATGTTACCATTGCATGGCGCAGTAATTAACTGGTTCGCCCATAAATACGGCACAGTCAATTTTAAATTGAAGAATACGTCCCGCAATTTATATCCCATGGATCTGTTGCTGATGGGTGAGGCCTATCATAATAATCACCACAAAACACCATCAGCTACCAATTTTGGTAAGCGTTGGTATGAAGTGGACCCGACTTATCCCATCTTACGATTTTTGAACTGGGTGCATGTGATCAGGATCAACAAGATAAATAAGCATAGTAATGTGGAATTGGAATTCTAGGATTGCAAATATTGCTGATTCATTAGGAAGCTTGTTTCCGTAACCCCAGTATTATCCATAGCACCACAAAACTCAGCAGGGCTGCAAAAAAGCACCAGACTGAGATGACAAAACCATTATAAAGAATAACGGCAAATAAATAGGAGGCGAGGAAAACAAATCCCAGCCATTTCATTTTCTTTATACTTGAAATAAACGGTGTGATAATCGTAGCCATTATATAAAGCACAGTGAAAGTTCCTATAAGGCCTTTGGGAACAGGGGGGAAAGTAAATCTGTAATGAAGATGTTGATTTAAAGATGCTGTTGCAGAAAACGGGCAGCTAAGACAGATCGGTGTCATCACATATACGGGATACAGGGAAAGAACAAGGACAACAATAATAGCAACAACTGCACCTATCGTTACCAATACATTCATTGTTTTTTTACGTCTTGCATCTTTCTCCATCAACCGGATCGTAAGCGGAACCCATAGCGGCCAGACGGCCATAGCAAATACAAGGTATATATAAGTAAGTAATGGTTGCCATGATGCCATGTCAGCATTTTTCAGCGATAGCCAGAGAAGCCCTTCGGTAAATTGTTGCGCAGCGAAGATCAAAGGAATAGATGCAAACAGCCGTTGCGGATTTGTTTTAGCTTTTGCCACAGCAATGATGCCGATAGTACCCAACACGGCGCTGGCTCCAAAACTTGCTGTTGCTGAAAAACACATTGGTTGAGTTCTGCTTGTTCACCTGTAAGATAGCTTTTGTTTCCTGTAAGAAATATTTATTTACCCAAACCACCTTTTTAAAGTAAGTACCGATTCAGGAATTCAGGGTAAATTTTCCCGGGAGTTTCTTATTTTCAGATAAAACTTATTATGCAGGAGCTTCCCCGGCAAAATAAGGATCGTGACCAACGGAGCCAAACTATCATCATGAAGAAACTAAATATATGGATAGCATCTTTCCTGGCGGTACTGATCGTATATCATACCTGTTACGGGTTACAAACATTACTGCCTTCAAATGTAAGCTGGTTGATGACCATAAAACATGACTGGGGCGGACATTACCTGGGATGGTTATTTTATAAAAATGAAGCATGGCATTTCCCGATCGGATCCATTCATAATTATTTCTACCCGGTCGGTACCAATGTTGGCTTCACCGATTCGATACCCCTGCTGGCTATTTTCTTCAAGTTATTTTCATTTGCATTACCTGCAGATTTTCAATATTTCGGGATATGGCTTTTTGCCTGTCACCTGCTCGCTGCTTATTACACGATATTGCTTTTCAGGCTTTTTAAGATAAACGACCTGGTTAGTTTTATCGGGGTCATTTTTATCGCAGCTAACCCGGTTCTTATCTACCGCGGTCTTCACCCGGCCCTCTGTGCTCACTGGCTTTTAATTGCTTCCATTTATGTTTACTTTTTAGATCCATCGGTTGTCCGTCCTGCAAAAATTCTCCGTTACCAGTTTATATTATTAATGATAGCATCACTGGTGAATCCTTATCTCTGTTTCATGGTGCTCGGGTTCAGCATCTTTACGGTGATCAAACTTTGTTTTGTTGAGAAAGCAATACTGAAAAAGTATTTGATCATTTATATAGCCGGTTCTGTATTCTCTTTAGTGCTTTGCTGGTATGTGACCGGGATCATGAATTTCAGCAGGAAGGAAGATGTCGGGGTGGAAGGTGGATATGGTTTATATGGTTTAAACCTGCACTCGCTGTATAACTCTTTCGGGTTTTCTAAATTTTTTAAGGGATTAAAACAGGTAAGCCCGCATCAGTATGAAGGTTATATGTACCTGGGCGCCGGAATGTTTCTTATCCTGTTCGTATTATTAGTGTATGGCATTGTGCGGCTCTTTAAAAGAATAGTGAAAAAGGACTCTTTCAGGCTGAAGTTATCTTTTGGTAATAAGCGACTGGTTCCTTTATCCGTTCTCATCATTCTTTTTACTTTATTCTCGGTGAGCCATGTTGTTACTTTAAATGAAAGGGTTTTATTTAAGATACCGGTGCCCAAAACTGTTATTCAATTAGGTGATATCTTTCGTGCAAGTGCGAGATTTTTCTGGTCAGCCTATTACCTGATCCTCTTTTTTGCCATCATTGCGGTTGCAAAAAGCAGGATAATGAATGCTGTAAAACTGGCCATCCTGGGCATAGCAGTTATTCTGCAGGTTTATGACACTCAATTGATCTTTACTTACCGGAAACTGAGCTATGGTTCATATGAACCGCCGATTGATACGAAGAGCTGGAAAACACTGATGAGCCGGTTTGACGAGATCATTATTTATCCTCCTTTTGCTACCACTAACCTGGATTATATGGATTACCAATACTTCTGTTACCTGGCTGGTAAAACATCGAAACCAATTACGACCGGCTATGTGGCAAGGATCGATAATAAGGGGGTGAAGGAATACAATGACAGTTTAACCAATATCCTCGAAGAAGGCAGGTTATCACCCCGTAGTTTATACATTACAACAGCTGCTAACCTTCATTACTTCTCTTTCTCCCTGCAGGCAGATTCCGGCAGGTTAAATTGGCTTGACGGATATTATTATATTTTTTCTCAAAGAAAAAATGACAGCATTGTCTTGTCATTGAGTGAGCAGCTCAATAACCGGCATAAGGATAAGATCGACTCCGTAACAAAATGGTTGGGGCAACGAACTGAATTTAAAAAGATAAATGACCTGCATTCGGTAAGAGCAGGAAATATCCGTTATAATATTGAACGGTTTAAAGAAAAGGAAGGCTTTCTCACCCTTGCAGGCTGGGGTTTTAAAGACAGTACACGAAATAGCAGTAACGATTCTGTTTTTTTTGTATTAAAAGGAGAAAAGGATCTTTATTTAGCGCCGGCCCTGGTACAGCCCCGGCCGGATGTTACTGCTCATTTCAACGGGCAATACCTGGATAATGCAGGATTTACCGCCATCATTTTCAGCAAGGAGGTTGAAAAAGGAATATACACACTGGCTATAGCCATTAAAGACAAAGATGGTGTTTTGACATACATGCCAACTGAAAAGATCATGAAAGTGCATATTCCTGAATATGCTGCCGTCCAAAAAACAGATAACTGGCCTCCCATGGCTGATATTGCATTTAATGCAGAGACTATTCAAACTGATGACAGGATGATCAGGGTACAGGGATGGGCTTTTTTGAAAGAGCAGGACGCCGGTGAAAGCAGGATCGGTATCGTACTTAAAAAGGAAGAGAATCTTTATTTGTCGTTTGCCGACCCCATGCTCCGCCCTGATGTAACCAGTCATTTTAATAACAGGTATAAACTTGATAATTCAGGTTTCAGTATTAAAATATTAAAAAGCTCATTGCCCAAAGGCGGCTACCAGCTGGGTATTTTTATTGAAGACAGTATGCGGAAAAAGCAGGGAATGATCTTTACAGGTAAAGAGATTGATTTTTGATAGGGAATAAAAAGATAAATAAATTGGGATGATTTTTTTCATCCGGGGAATCATACTATTTTCAATAAAAATCAACGAACATGAAAATAACTTTTGTCAGCCGTTTTATCCTTGTAATCTGCATGTCAGCAGGAAGTATAATTGCCATGGCGCAAGCTACCCGCACCTGGGTTTCAGGTGTTGGCGATGATGCGAATCCCTGTAGCCGCACGGCGCCCTGCAAAACATTGGCAGGTGCGATCAGTAAAACTGCCACCGGTGGCGAGATCAATATTCTTGACCCCGGAGGATTTGGCGCTGTCACCATTACCAGATCAATTACGATTGATGGCGGTGGTATCATAGGTTCAATTTTGTCAAGTGCAACAAACGGGATCAATATCAATGCTCCGGGTGGGTTGGTGACGATCCGTAATTTTTCTATTAATGGAGCGGGCACTACATTAGGCATAAATGGTATCCGGGTGATGGCCGTTAAGAAACTACTTGTTGAAAACTGTACGCTGTCTAATTTCTCGGCCATTGGAATTGATTTCAATTCAACTACGGCAGGTGATATAATGATCAACAATACAACTATTCAGAATGCAAGTGGCGGGATTAGCATCGTAGGTCCTTCAAGTTCTACAGGCTCTGCAGGGTTTACAGTGATAGATGGATGCCATATCCAGTCGATCCAGAATAACGGTATTAATATTGGCAGCGGAACGGCTACGGTCAGCAATTCTGTTATTTCAGGTTGTGGGATCGGAGTGAAGTCGAATACAGGAGCAGCGGCTCATATATCGGGAAACATTATAACGAATAACGCTACGGCTTTCCAGGGACCCGGTCAGATCACTTCGGCTAAAAATAATTCCGTGACGGGGAATGCTGCGCAGGGAGTGACTCCGACGGTGGTTCAGCAGCAGTGAGATTTAAATGGGTATAAATGTCCTGAGTTGCAAATTCAGGACAACAGGTGTAATTTTTTGAACACCAACAGGGACAAAATTTGCACCGGCTCCACTCTGCACAAGACACGGGCCGTAAAACTCAGTCGGGAAGGGAGGATTTTTTCTTTAAGCAGTGTAATTTATTTATTTTCGTATAGTAATACAGGTCTATGAATACCTTTTTTAGATTATACTTTTTTGCCCTTCTGGTGATTTTTATCGGCTGTCAAAAAAACAATCCTGACCCAGCCCCAACTCCGGTCAATAAAACTTTGGGCAGTTTTACTGTATCTGTGACCAACCGGCTTGCTACTTCTGTAAATGTCCAATGGACATCTGCTGTAAATAATAATAACAGCAACCCGGTTTTATATAAAGTCTACTTAAATGGAACAGAAATAGCAACCGCTATTAACAGTAATTCTTACCAGTTGAATAATCTTACTGCAAACCTTACTTACACAGGAAAAGTAATGGCATATACGGTAAGCGGGGATACTTCTTCTGCAACTTATTCTATAGGTACTTATTCAGGTACCGGGAGCAATTATGGATATGTCCAGGGTTTTTACAAAGTAACTGAAACAGTAACAACAACTCCCGGCGGCGCTATATCAAATTATGTTTTCGCTGCCGAGGCTCAATTGCTAAATGATTCTACCATCAAATTCATTCAGTCGAGGCGGATACCCAATACCTGGTGGACAGCAGATTTCTCTCTTCATATTTATCCTTCATTGAATGATTCCCTGATGTGGCCTCCCTCTTCACCTAAGGGCCGGATCTTGAATACATCAACCATCCGGATAAGTTATATCTATGGGACCTCTGTTGTTTATTATGGAAATCAAATTTGGCAAAAACTGGCCAATCCGGCTGATACGGCCACCATCATTTATACTTACCCGAATGTACCCTTCATGATCAATACGATTGCCGGAATTACTACTACCGGAGTAGGATCAACCAGTGGAGATGGCGGATCGGCTATTAAGGCAGGCCTGGTCAACACCAATGATGTAATATTTGATAATGCTGGGAATTATTACATCACCAATGGGAATGGCACCAGCTTTTCCGTCCGCAAAATATCTACAAACGGAATCATCACAAGATTTGCAGGAAACAATACTTCTGGTTTTTCAGGAGATGGCGGACAGGCGGTAAATGCACAAATAAATTCTCCGAGAGGTCTTGCGGTGGATAATTCGGGTAATGTATATATTTCAGATGTCGGGAACCGGGTAATCAGAAAAGTAAATGCATCGGGCATCATCAGTACAATTGCAGGCACCCCCGGAGTATATGGATATTCGGGGGATGGGGGTCCGGCTACTTCTGCACAGTTAGGTGCTCCTGTAGGGATTGCAATTGATGGATCAGGCAATATTTATTTTGCAGATGCAGGAAAACATGTAGTTCGAAAAATTTCAACCACTGGCATCATAACTACAGTAGCAGGTAACGGGAACAGTGGATTTTCAGGTGATGGGGGAGCGGCTACATCGGCTTTATTAAACGGTCCAACAGATGTTGCAATTGATGCAGCCGGTAATTTATACGTCTCTGATAGAGATAATAATGCTATTAGAAAAGTGAACACTTCAGGTATTATCAGTACTGTTGCCGGGATTGGTCTTTCATCAGGTTTCTCTGGAGATGGAGGGCCTGCTACCAGTGCGAAACTAAATAAGCCACAAAGTATTTCAATAGATCCAACAGGGAATTATTATATCTGCGATTTCTCTAATAACCGCATAAGAAAAGTATCCTCTGCAGGAATAATCACAACGAATGCCGGCAATGGCCAGACAATCATATTGGGGGATGGCCCGGATTTTTATGGGGGCGATTATGGACCGGCCACCTCAGCAGCAATTTTTTCCCCGTATGGCATTGCTTGGTTTGGCGGGAAAATATATGTTGCTGCCGCAGAGCGGATCAGGAAAATAAATTTGCAATAGAAAAGTGGAATTACGCCGCAGGTTGGTGTTGTGAAAACGGGATCAACGGCTCATTTATCCGGAAACATTATAACGAATAATGCTACGGCTTTGCAAGGACCTGGTCAGATCACATCGGCTAAGAATAATTCTGTGACGGGGAATGCTGCGCAGGGAGTGATTCCGACGGTGGTGAATCAGCAGTGAGACTTAAATGAGAATAAATGTCCTGAGGTACAACCTAAATCCTGCTATTATTGTTGCACTTCAGTTAGCTTCATAATCATCACTCGTTTCTTTACCTTTATGCCGATATCAGGAATAAAAACTTAATCTATGAATATGAATAGAAATGAACTGACCATACTGCTCTCCGCCATTTTACTGGCTTGTTTTTTTCTTCCTGTTGTGGAATGGGATTCTTTCGAAATGTCAGGTTTTAACTTTGTACTGTCGACGCACACACCTGACACAAAATATTTTTTATTAGTTGGCCCTTTCTCTGCCTTATTCCTTTTGTTGGGTTCAATTTATAAAAAGAATTATGCCTATAAACAAAACCTGGCAAGGAGTTTACCATTTCTTGGAGCGATCATGTTATTTGTTATCTGTTACAGGGAAAACCCGGATGGTTTTTCTTTCCGGAATATGGATATTGGTTTCTGGATAGCTTTCATTGCATCTTTCCTCCTGGTTTCAATAAAACCACAGACCCGGTTTGATAAAGACAGTGCAGGATATTCCAGTTAATTTTTCAGTGTGTCCCTGTAATGTTTGGATGGACCGGTTCAACTGAGCCACATATCAATTTTTCTACTTCCCAACCAATCAACTACCTTTGCCACATGACAATCGAAAAATTAAATGATATGCGGTCCCGCATTGCCGGGATAAGGAGGTTTCTTTGACGTCGGTAACCGCCAACAAAAGATAGCTGAAGAAAAACAACTTTCACAGAGTCCCGGCTTCTGGGATGATAACAAAAGAGCTACCGGAATTCTCAAGAACATCAAACTGAATGAATATTGGGTGAAACTCTTTGAGACGGCTGAAACGTCAGTAGAGGATTTTGCCGTGCTTTTTGATTTCTGGAAAGCAGGCGATGCCACCGAAGAAGAAACCAAAGCGGCTTATGATAAAGCCATTGCTTTGTTAGATGAAGCCGAGTTTAAAGCCACACTCAATGAACCGGAGGATGAATTGCCTGCCGTGCTGCAGATAAACAGTGGAGCAGGAGGAACTGAAAGCCAGGACTGGGCCGAAATGCTGGCACGCATGTACCGCATGTATGGCGAGAAACAGGGCTGGAAAGTAACGGAACTGGATTGGCAATGGGGCGATGGGGCAGGTATCAAAACCTGTAGCTTGCAATTTGATGGTCCCTTTGCTTATGGCTTTCTGAAAGCGGAGAGTGGTGTGCATAGGTTAGTTCGCATTTCCCCGTTTGACAGTAATGCAAGAAGACATACTTCTTTTGTATCCGTGTTTGTATATCCATTGGTTGATGACACTATCAAAATTGAGATCAACCCGGCGGATGTGAAAATGGAAACATCAAGAAGTGGTGGCGCCGGCGGACAGAATGTAAACAAGGTTGAAACAAAAGTGCAGTTGACGCATATTCCCACTGGCATTGTTGTAGTTTGTCAGCAGGACAGAAGCCAGTTAGGAAATCGGGAACTTGCTATGCAAATGCTGAAAAGCCGTTTGTATGAAGAAGAACTTCGCAAAAGACAGGCCGTAAAAGATGCGACCAACTCCACCAAGAAAAAAATAGAATGGGGCAGCCAGATACGGAGTTATGTTTTTCATCCCTATAAAATGATCAAAGATCATCGTACCGATTATGAAGTCGGGAATATACAGCCGGTGATGGATGGAGAGTTGGATGGATTTATAAAAGCGTACCTGATGAGTGAGAAGGAATCTCAAACCTGATCTCTCCAGGTATATCAGCACAATGATCTTCTTTCCTGAAATACGGGTTTCCTGTTAGGAAATGTCCCATTAAAATCGAGTACTAGTAAGTATAATAATTTTTTATTAATGGATTAGTTTCGTATCCCACCTTGTTGCCAAGCCACCGCCAAAAAATAAGTTTATGAAAAACCAAAACCATGGCGGCAGATCATTTGACTTTACTGCATTAACAATGCCTCGCTTGTTTAAGATTTGCGTAAACATTTCCGTTTTTTTTCTATGCTCCGGCTCTTACGGCCAGCAATCTCCGGGGGAAAAAAAGACAGGGATAACAACCGGATTAAATGCAGAACTGGAAAAAACGGTCCGGAATACGTTAAAACAAAACAACCAAAAGCTTCAATTAATAGAGAATAACGGGCAATCCGGGCTTCCTGGAGAGGTAGTAGCTTATTTTTCTTCTTATAATGAAATGGTATTTATAGAAAAAAACAGGTTACGGGTTATTGTTATTGAATCTGCCCGGAATGCTGCTGATAAAATAAACAGAGATAATAAAAGAGTGGCTTCGGATATCACGTATAAAAATTACCATTATAATTCATTTTCAATATTGTTCAAAGGTTCCAGAGGATTCTCAGGGATTGCAAGAACCAAACCATTTGCAACAAAAAGGAATTTTGTAAGCAGCAATTCAATTGACGGCAAAAAAAGTATTTCAGCTGTTTCCTATGCTGAAATAACATTAAAAAATGTCTATGACGGGATTGATTTACGACTGTATAGCCAGGCGGATGGTCACCTGGAATTTGACTGGATTGTATGGCCCGGAGCAGATGCTGATAAAATAAAAATGGAGTTTGACGGGCAAAAAAGTCTGGAACTGTCAGCCAATGGAAGTGTAAGTGTCCGGCTTGGCCTGGGAACTTTTAATATGCGCTTGCCCGAAAGTTATTATATAACTCCAACCGGTAAACAAAATGTAAATGCAAAATTTTGCAGGACAGGAAAAAATGAAATTCATTTCAGGGGATTTGATAAGAAGTTTAAAAAGTATCCATTGGTGATCGACCCCGATCTCCTGTGGGGCACTTTTTTTGATGGCGCCAATACAAATTTTGATGAATACCTCTACGGCATCGAATATAATTATTCCAAAGAACTTATTTATTGTGCCGGGGCAGCGAGCTTACAGGTTTCCACCGCTTATGCAGCTGCTCTTTCTTTAGCTTATGACAGCACTTTTGCTGCCGCTCCTGATGCGTTGATTTATGCATTGACAAAGGATGGTCAATTCATTCAACACATAACGTACCTGGGCGGGACAGGCGCTGATGTTGCGATCGGGGTCTCCCTGAGTAATTCTTTTGTTTATGTGTGTGGTTATACTTCTTCAGCGGATTTTCCCATAACAAAGGCAGCAGATGGCCGGTTCCCGGCTTTTGATTCTGTTTATCACGGAAGTAATGAGGGGTTTATTGCGATCTTCAGTCTTGACCTCGCTGATTTGAGTTATTGTAGTTATCTAGGCGGAGATGGTAATGATAAAGCTCTTACGGTCAGGGCTATTGCAGACAGCTCATTTTATATTTCATTATCAGCGACTGATACATTGCCTGTTTCTCCCAACTATGTGATAAATGAGGCAGATAGTGTTTTTGATGGCAATTCTGAAGCATGGGTCGGGAAGTTCAGTTCTTTCAGTTCTTTAAATTTTGGCACTTATGTTGGGGGCAATAATGATGACCTGATAAATGATTTCCAGGTGTTGAGCAACGGTGATATTGTTTTTGCGGGAAATACAAAAAATATTACTGAGGTGAATGCATATATACCTAATAATGGCTCCGGGCAGGAAGCGATGTTTGGAAGGATCCACTTCCCTGCAACGGGCCCGGCCATATTTGTTATCATAGATAAGATCGGGGGCAGTAATAATGATTATGGCTGGGGTATTTACAGCCTTGGGGATTCTGTGTCCATTATGGTGGGGCAAACAAACAGTAATAATTTTCCTTTAGGTTCAGGTCCCGTTTTTCAAAATACAAGAAGCGGGCAGTATGATGGGTTCATTGCTAAAATATATAATGACGCCAGTGCCGGCTATAAAGCAACCTTTACCGGGGGGTCAGATGATGAAATTCTTGTTTCAGTAAGACCGGTCACAGTGAATAACCAGGTAGCATTACTCGCATGGGGCAGCACCGCATCAAATGATCTTGTGACCCGGAATTTCAATTCGGGTACTTTTTTCAGCGCCAACAATACCGGTAGCCTGGATATGATGTTTGTCATTTGTGATATGAATCTTGTTACAAAATATTATCTGTCATATATAGGCGGTTCAGGTAATGACTACCTGGGTATTACCGGAGCCCCTGTTGGTTCCAATCACTTATTTTATAATTCAGTTGATTCTGTTTTGTACCTGGGAACCACTACCCATAGCTCACAAACCACCCATGTCCCCTTATTTGTCGGGAGGGGACCTGCTGATTTTGCAAATACATTTGTACCGGTATTTGATTCAACAAAAGGAAACAGTAACAACGATACCCATGTTATTATTGCTATTTCAACCCGGGGACTTTTTGCACTGTTGCCGGTGAAATGGCTTGACTTTGGTGCCCAAACACTTTCAGATTGTAATGTCCGGCTATACTGGAAAACTGCCAACGAGGAAAAAGTACTCCGCTATATAATAGAAAGAAGTACAGATGGAAGAAATTTTGCAGTTATTGACTCATTAGCACCCGGCAGCAATACCTATTCTTATACTGACAGGAATATTACGGAGGCAAATACAAGGATATATTACCGGGTAGCAGCAAGAGATATTGATGGCAAAACATGTTATAGTTCTGTTCAATCCGTTCCCCTTTGTGGCAATCAGCGGGGTTTGATCAATATATACCCGACATGGATTCAAAACTCGTTTACCATTTCCGGTTTAAACCCTGAAATAAGCAGGGATATAAATGTTGAATTAGCAGATGCTGTTGGTAAAAGGATTGCCATAGAGACAAGGCCTGTTATTTTTGGTTCTCAAACAGTTTATCTGAAAAATAAACCTTCTCCCGGGGCTTATTTTATTATTTTAAAAGACGTCAGAACGGGAACTGTTTTATTTACCCAAAA
Organism: Chitinophagaceae bacterium; assembly: GCA_041486045.1. Taxonomy (GTDB): domain Bacteria; phylum Bacteroidota; class Bacteroidia; order Chitinophagales; family Chitinophagaceae; genus JJ008. Next base: position 14,248 of record JBGPKR010000062.1, read on the forward strand.
AGTGATCATCGGTTATTAAGAACAGGTATCATTATTTCAGGAATGGGTTGCTGTAAGGCGACCTTTTTTGTTTTAATTGCAGTACGGGTTATTTTATCTTTAAAAACAACATTAGTTATCTTTGACATTGTTCAAAGAATATGTCTCCATTTATACAATAAATTAATTTATGAATACAGGTTATTTTTCTTATCCGATGCCGGTAAACGAACCGGTATTAAGTTATGCACCCGGTTCAGCCGAAAAGAAAAGATTAAAGGAAGTGCTGGCCGAATTAAAGAACAATACGATTGATGTACCCATGTACATTGGCAGCAAAGAAGTGAGGACGGGTAAAAAAATTGCTATGCACCCTCCGCATGAAATAAAACATACACTGGGTTATTTTCATGCAGGAGAGGAGAAACATGTTCACCTGGCAATTGAAGCAGCGCTGGCAGCAAAGGAAAGCTGGGCCAGTACAAGTTGGGAGAACAGGGCGAATATATTTTTAAAAGCAGCAGATTTGATGGCGACAAAGTATCGTCCTTATATAAATGGTACCACAATGCTCGGACAAAGCAAGAATGCTTTCCAGGCAGAGATAGATGCAGCCTGTGAACTGATCGACTTCCTGCGTTTTAATGTTCATTTTCTTTCTGAGATATATAAACAACAACCCATCAGCAGCCCCGGTATGCATAACCGGATGGAGTATCGTCCGCTGGAGGGATTTGTTTTAGCTGTTACTCCGTTCAACTTTACAGCCATTGGTGGTAACCTTCCGACAAGTGCTGCCATGTGTGGTAATGTTGTTGTTTGGAAATGTGCAAACACCCAGATCTATTCAGCACAGATGTTTATGCGGATACTAAAAGAAGCGGGTTTGCCGGATGGAGTGATCAATCTGATCTATGTGGATGGCCCAACGATCGGCAGAGTATGTTTTAATCACAGAGATTTTGCAGGCGTACATTTCACAGGATCAACAGGAGTATTTAATAATATGTGGGAAACGATCGGAAAGAACATGGCTAATTATAAATCCTATCCGAGAATAGTGGGTGAGACGGGGGGTAAAGATTTTGTATTGGCTCATAAGAGCGCTGATCCTGATGTAGTCGTTACAGCTTTATTGCGAGGTGCATTTGAATTCCAGGGACAGAAATGCTCCGCGGCATCAAGGGCATATATTCCTTCGAATATGGCTGAAGAAGTAAAAAAGAAACTGGTTGCGGGTGTAAAGAGTTTCAAAATGGGAACGGTGGAAGATTTTACCAATTTCATCAATGCGGTGATCGATGAGAAAAGTTTTGATAACATCAAGCGGTATATTGATAACGCAAAAAAAGATGATAAAGCAGAGATCTGGGTGGGAGGGAAGTGTGATAAGAAAGAAGGATATTTTATCCAACCGACTATCATTGAGGCAAAGAGCCCGAAATATGTGACGATGTGTGAAGAAATTTTCGGACCCGTATTGACCGTTTACATTTATCCTGCCAATAGTTTTGAAAGAACATTGGAGTTGGTAGATAGTACTTCTCCCTATGCATTGACAGGTGCTGTGATAGCAAAAGATAGAACTGCTGTTGAACTGGCAACCTATAAACTTCGTAATGCAGCCGGTAATTTTTATATCAATGATAAACCAACCGGCGCTGTAGTTGGTCAGCAACCATTTGGAGGCGCAAGGAGCAGTGGCACAAATGATAAAGCCGGAAGTATTTTGAATTTATACCGCTGGTTGAGTGCAAGAACAATTAAGGAAACATTTAATCCGTCAACTGACTACCGGTATCCATTTATGACAGAAAAGTAATAATTACTATGCGAAAGTGAGATGCCGGAAAATGCTGCTTTTTATTTATTCACATCTGTGTATATGAAAAAAAATATTTAGTCCTGCTGATATATTATTTTGTAACAAATTATTATTAACCAAACTCAATCATTATGAAAAAATTATTATTACTACCTGTCGTGTTTTTTGCTGTGTTTGCAGTAAATGCACAAGCTCCTGATGGTTTTCAATTAGGCGGGGGTATCCGTTTAGGGTTGCCAATCGGAGATTTTTCTGATTCATACAGTTTTGGTATCGGCGGTGAATTACAGGGTGAATTTGGGTTCTCTGATAATTTTTCCGTAATAATTACTACCGGGTATAATAGTTTTTTTGGAAAAACTATTGATATTCTTGGCACGTCTATTAAAATTGATGCCTTGGGATATATCCCGATTCTTGCCGGCGTCCGTGTTTATCCTTCAGACAACTTCTTTATTGGCGCACAGGCTGGTTATGGTATCCTGACAGGCGGCGGTAGCAGCGATGGCGCATTTAATTATCAACCCCAGATCGGTTATAATGGGGATAATTTCCAGATTGCACTCAACTACAACGGAATTTCAAAAAATGGTTCAACCACCAGTCATATCGGACTTACCGCAATTTTTAAATTCGGGGGAAGCGGAAGCGGTAACTAATTCTTATACCAGACATTTTTCTTTTCAAAGGCCGGTTATTTCCGGCCTTTAACTTTTATATATCTTTGACCAATTAGTATAAAAACACATTTATTCATTGAAAACAATACTGCCAGCTTCGGGATTAACAGATACTATCAAAAATCTAACCGACGGACTCATTAAAAATCATCCTGATTTTAATAATGTGGTTTTTGTGGGCATACAGCAGGGTGGTGTTGTTATTGCCAACGAAATTATTACAGAACTCAAACTGCGGCTTCCATCCGAAAAGATTCAATTCGGTCAACTGGATATTACTTTTTACCGGGATGATATCCGGAAAGAAATATTGGCCCCGGACACCATGAACTTGCCATTTGCCATCGAAAATAAGACCGTGGTATTGATAGATGATGTACTGTTTACAGGCCGGACCATCAAGGCAGCCCTGGATGTATTGCTTGACTATGGCCGCCCTGCCAAAGTAGAGTTATGTGTATTGATTGACAGGAAAGAACATCGTCAATTTCCAATACAAGCTGATTATGTGGGGGTAACAGTGAAAACAAATAAAACAGACAAAGTAAAACTGGTTAACAAAGAAGTAGTGCTGATAACTCAATAATTTCCTATAATTTCGCTTTTTAATGCAACTATCCACACGA
>JBGPKR010000063.1:0-17183 GCA_041486045.1 Chitinophagaceae bacterium
TCGGCATGCTGTTCCAGGGTGCGGCGCTTTTCGACAGTCTTACCGTGGAGCAGAATGTAATGTTTCCGCTCAGTATGTTTACCAAATGGTCGCATAAGAAAAAACATGACCGGGTAAATGAAGTGCTGGCAAGAGTGAACCTGGTGGATACCAATAAAAAATACCCCGGCGAACTCAGCGGCGGTATGAAAAAAAGAGTAGGCATCGCGAGGGCCATTGTGCTGAATCCCAAATATCTTTTTTGTGATGAGCCCAACTCCGGGCTCGATCCGCAGACCGCATTGGTCATTGATAAATTGATACGGGAAATAACTGTTGAATACAATATCACCACAGTGGTGAATACACACGACATGAACAGTGTAATGGAGATCGGTAATTACATTTTGTATATGTATAAAGGCAATAAAGAGTGGGAAGGAAACAACAGGGAAATCATTTTCAGTAAGAACCAGCGGTTGAATGATTTTATTTTTGCTTCCGAATTCTTAAAAGACGCCAAAGACATGCGGATGCTGGAAGAAACCGGTAAAATTGCCAATGAACGTAATATGGATGAACTGATGGACAAAGATGCCCCCACTCTTGTACCCCCGCCTGACGAGGAATAATTTTTTTTTGAAACATCCTGTATCTATCCAATTCTTATAACCCGGTACCTGAAATCCCTTACTTTTGCGAAACTTTGCAAACAAATCATGAGTATTCTCGTCAATAAAAATTCAAAAATTTTAGTACAGGGATTCACCGGGACTGAAGGCACTTTTCATGCTGAGCAAATGATAGAATATGGTACTGATGTTGTTGGTGGCGTTACACCGGGAAAAGGAGGCAGCAAACATCTTGATAAACCTGTTTTCAATACAGTAGCTGATTGTGTAAAAACAACCGGCGCCGATACGAGTATCATTTTTGTACCCCCCGCATTTGCTGCCGATGCAATAATGGAAGCTGCCGAATCGGGTGTCAAACTGGTGGTTTGTATCACCGAGGGTATCCCGGTTCAGGATATGGTAAAAGTGAAAAACTACCTGCAGGGAAAAAATACAAGATTGGTTGGCCCTAACTGTCCCGGTGTGATCACTGCCGGAGAATGTAAGGTCGGCATCATGCCCGGATTTGTTTTTATTCCCGGTCGTGCCTCGCCTGCCGGCAGGCAGGTTGGTATTGTATCCAAATCGGGAACACTGACCTATGAAGCTGCTGACCAGGTTGCCAAAGCCGGTCTTGGTATTTCAACAGCTGTGGGTATCGGCGGCGATCCCATTATTGGAACCACGACCAAAGAAGCAATAGAATTATTTATGAATGATGTCAACACGGATGCCATCGTAATGATTGGTGAGATCGGTGGCGGCATGGAAGCAGAAGCTGCCCGCTGGATCAAAGAAAATGGGAATAAAAAACCGGTGGTTGGTTTTATTGCCGGTCAAACGGCACCCCCCGGACGCCGGATGGGTCATGCCGGGGCCATCGTTGGTGGCGCTGATGATACAGCCGCAGCTAAAATGAAGATAATGATTGAATGTGGCATCCATGTTGTCAGCAGCCCGGCTGATATTGGCAGGAAAATGGCGGAAGTGATGAAGAAATAAATTGTTGAATTTCTTATTAAAGAAAACCTCTCCATTATTGTGAAGAGGTTCTTTTTTTAACCCAGGTGTGAAGTGTGTGAGAATTAGTGTGGTTCATGGATAAAACGGGCCAACTCATCTTTACTGCTGCTGAATGTCAACGCATCATTCAACCGGTAGTAGTTTTGTTTGTCAACGGTATTGCAATACGCATATTTTGCTACCTCCAGCCTGTTGCTTTCAAACGTAAAGAGAAACATCAGATCACAAACCTGCTGTGTGGTAAAGTTATTTTTATCAATGATCGTTTTGACGGATATCAGCTTGTTGGTTTCAAACCATTCTTTCCCGATCTGTTCCTTTACCTGGCCAAATTCCCTTGCACTCATTACATTGCTATAACCATTGTTCAAGCCGCCGCCATTCGTATTGTCATCAACCCCGTTATACCCATAACCGTCATTATTACCGCTATAACAATCATTATCAGTATCAATCCGGTATGTATCCACGAAAACTTTTCCATATTCATTGATAGTAATATCAACCTGGTAATTCCTGCCGAGGTAAACAGAAGTAGCATAGATGATCTCGTATCCACGGGCAAACCTGCTATTAAAAATATCTTTTCTCTTTTCACGGTAAACTCTCACATTATGATCTCCTTCACTAAGATTGGTGAGGGTAATACTGTTTCCCGTCATCATCACTCTTTGCCCATCCACTTCAATTTTCAGTTTCATATTGTTATTAACCCTGGAAATACTCAGGCGACTGCCATCGTAGGCAAGCAGGGAAAGAGAGAATAGTGAGCTTAATAAAAGGGTAGAAATTTTTTTCATGATCTTTGGTTTATAAGATTAATAATTATTATTACAATACTGGTATTTCCAAAGGCGTGCCACGTGCCAAAAATCAATTCAACAAAATGTTAAAGGAATTGAATTCATCAATAGTAAATTTGCGGGTTTATGCCGGAATGCCTGCCAGGCCTGTGTTTCAGCCAACTCTTTTGAAATCCGTCAAGACATAAAAAAATGCAAATCATTACACCGTGATCGTAATAATCCCTTTTATTTTCTGCAACCGGTTTTAAAGACGATACATTTATGAAATTCATCTTCCTCCGGCATCTTACAGTGTACTTCGTAGCAAAAGCGAAGAAGTATCCCCGCATACTTCTCCGTCCATCCTTCAATTATCATCAATATTTAAAGGGCGGGCTACGAAGTACACAGTAAGATTAATTACCTTGTACTAAATTTTAACAGCATGAACTTACCACTGACCAGAAAGCTGTTCCTTATCATCACCTTTTTCAGCTTATTAACCCTGAATGCCAGCAGCCAGATCCCGGTCAAAAACTATGAGAAAGAATGGAAGAAAATAGAAGACTTTGTTAACAAAGGCCTTCCAAAATCTGCATTAACAGAAGTAAAAAAATTATACGACCTGGCAAAAAAGGAAAAACAGGATGCACAGGTAATCAAAACCCTGGTGTATATGACCGGTCTGCAAACTGAAAACCGGGAAGACAATGAAATATTCTCGATAAGTGAAGTTGAAAAAGAGATCGCTGTCAGCCTGCCTACCGGACAGGCAGGTAAAGAGCCGGTAGTTTCTATCTTAAAAAGCCTGCTGGCAGATATGTACTGGAATTATTTCCAGCAACACCGCTGGCAAATGTACAATCGCACCATAACCGTAAATTTCAAAAAAGAAGATATTGCCACCTGGGATGCGGAGGATTTTCATAAAAAGATAAGTGAACTGTACCTGCAATCTGTTAAAGAAGAAAAAGTATTACAGCAAACGAAACTGGAACCTTTTGATGCCATCATTACAAAAGGAAATGTCCGGCACCTCCGCCCAACGCTGTATGATCTACTGGCTCAACGGGCTTTAGCATATTTTGAAAATGATGAAAGGGATATTAAAAAACCGGCTTATGCCTTTGAAATAGACCAGGCCGGTGCTTTTGATCCGGCAGTTGATTTTGTAACCCGGAAATTCACTACCAAAGATTCCATGTCGCTTCAGCATAAAGCATTGCTCATTTATCAAAAACTGGTAGCTTTTCATTTGAATGATGCTAAACCTGATGCGTTAATTGATGTTGATATCCAGCGTATCGGGTTTGTAAAAGAAAAATCTGTTCACCCGGATAAAGACAAACTTTATTTTAATGCGATTAATCATATTGCCCGCCAATATGAAAATTTACCCGCCGCTGCCCAGGCATCATATCTTATGGCGGCTTATTATGAAACCAAAGCTGCAGAATTCAAACCTTATGGTGACACGACACATCGTTTTGACAGGATAAAGGCAAAGGAAATCTGTGAAAAAGTGTTACAACAAAAAGATTCTTCTGAAGGAAAAATAAATTGCCAGAATTTGCTGAACCAGATCAACAGCAAGACATTCCAGTTCAGTCTGGAAAAAGTGAATGTACCCGGGCAGCCATTCAGGGCATTGGTCAGTTACCGGAATTTTAATATGCTTTATCTGAGGGTAATCAGGGCAGATGAAAAATTGAAAGAACAATTGGCAAACCAGTATGATGCAAAGTACTGGCCTGCTATTATTGCCGCTAACCCTTTAAAGAGCTGGCAGCAGTCATTACCGGTTACGAATGATATGCAGCAACATAGCGCTGAAATAAAAGTAGAGGCCCTTCCTGCCGGTGAATATGTACTGGTAGCATCAAGCGACAAAGATTTCAGCGGCAAAAAAACGATCCTTGGCGGCAGGTTCCTTTATGTATCGGGCATCAGTTATGTAAACAATTCCGATGATTATTTTGTGCTCAACCGTGATAACGGGCAGCCTTTGGCTAAAGCTGCTGTACAGGTATGGGAACAGAAATACGATTACAAGCAATCCAGATACATCAAAGAAAAAGCCAGGCTCTATACAACCGATGCCAACGGCTTTTTCAGAATGGAGAAACCCAAAAGACAAACGAATGATTATGGAAGTTATTCTTACCTGCTCGACATAACATATAACAGTGACAGGCTTTTCATGAATGACCTGGTGTATGATTACTATTATTATAACAATACTCCTGAAGAACCAAAGATCACTACTTCTGTCTTCCTGTTTACTGACAGGAGTATCTATCGCCCCGGCCAAACAGTTTATTTCAAGGGAATTGTGCTGGTACGGAACAGCAAAGAAAAAGGCGGATCGATAAGAGATAATTATGAAACAACTGTTATTCTCCGCGATGCCAATTATAAAGATGTTGACTCTATAAAAGTTAAGACCAATGAGTTTGGTTCATTCAATGGTAAATTTCAATTGCCCCAAAGCGGTATGAACGGCCAGTTTGCCATTTATACAAGACCTGATAACGGCAATGCCGGTTTTAAAGTGGAAGAATACAAACGTCCCAAATTCTATGTGGACTATGAACCCATCAAAGGCACATATAAGGTAAACGATAAAATAAAAATTACCGGTATAGCAAAAGCTTATGCCGGCAATAATATTGACGGGGCCAATGTAAAATACCGGGTTGTTCGTCAGCCCAGGTTTATTTATTCCTGGTATTTCTGGCGTTGGTGGCAACCGCCAACCAAGGAAATGGAAATTGCACATGGCGAAATAAAGACCGATAAAGACGGAAAGTTTTTTGTTGAGTTCACAGCCATCCCTGACCTGACCATCGACAAAAAATTTGAACCGGTGTTTGACTACACTGTCTATGCTGATGTAACCGACATTAATGGTGAAACAAGAAGCGGTGAACAAATGATATCGGTGAGTTATAAATCCCTGATGCTGGTATCGAATATTCCTGCCAGCTTACCCGCCGATAGTTTAAAAATATTATCCATCCGCACCCAGAATATGAATGGTCAATATGAACCGGCCATTGTAAAAGTGACCATCACAAGGCTGAAAGAAGAAAAACGCCTCATCCGTGACCGTTTCTGGGACAGGCCTGACCAGTTTACCATGACCAAAGAAGAATATATCAGCAACTTCCCTTATGATGAGTATGATAATGAAAGTGATTATAAGAGTTGGGAGAAAGGGCAGGAAGCATTTAACAAGACAGATTCTGCAAAGGAGAGTTCGAAGTTTGATGTTGGAGGTTCGAACTTTGCACCTGGATATTATGTTGTAGAAATGGAAACAAAAGATAAGAATGGTGAAATAGTAAAAGACATTAAGTATATCGAACTGTTTGATGAAAAGAGTAACCAGCTCAATCGTCCTGATTATTTGTGGACGGGTATTCAGAAAACAACGGTTGAACCCGGAGAAACTGCAAAGGTTGAATTCGGTACTTCAGCCGATAATTTATTTGTAGTTCATCAATTGGATAAAGGAACATCCAACCTCCAACTTCCAACATCCAACTATACTTTCCTGAATCTTTCCAACGAAAAGAAAACCTTCAACTTTAATGTCTCTGAACAGGACCGGGGCGGCTATGGCGTTGGCTGGATGTTTGTCAAGCATAACCGCTTTTACCAACTGAACCAAACGATAAGTGTTCCCTGGACCAACAAAGACCTTGCAATTGAATATGTCACTTACCGTGACAAAACATTACCCGGCAGTGAAGAAAAATGGAAAGTAAAAATAAGCGGTTATAAAAAAGAAAAGGTAGCAGCAGAAATGCTGGCCAGCATGTATGATGCCTCGCTTGACCAGTTTTACCCGCATGGCTGGAGCAAACCTTATATATGGCCCAGCTATTATAACAGCCGTAGTTGGAATGGCACCCAGAATTTCACAAGAATAGAATCCACCCAGCGATACATAAGTGACCAGGAGGGTAAATATGTTGATAAGCGATATGATTATATTTTCTCCGATATAACCGGATTTGACGGCGGAGGTTATTATAAGGATGGAAATAATCCAAGATTGATGCGGCTGGCAAAACCTGTTATGGCTGATGGGGCAGTGAAAGAATTAGAAGCACCAGTTACCGTTGAAAGAATGAACAGCAATGCAATCAAAAACATTAATGCTCCAACTGTTTATGAATCACTCGACAACCTAAAAGTTAAAGGGAACGATGTGTATTATGCGACGTTATCATTCGGAAACAAAAACCCGGAGCAAGGCGCAGAGGTAAAAATTCGCAAAAATTTCAATGAAACAGCTTTCTTCTTCCCTGACCTGCATACCGATTCAACAGGAGCTATTGAATTTTCTTTCTCCATGCCCGAAGCATTGACGAAATGGAAATTCATGGCGCTGGCCCATACAAAAGATGCCGCTTTTGGGAGCAGTACAAAAGAGATCGTTACTCAGAAGGAATTGATGGTGCAGCCGAATGCTCCAAGATTTTTGCGGGAAGGTGATAGAATGGAGTTCAGTTCCAAGATCGTCAACCTCACGGATAAAGAAATGACAGGAACGGCGCAATTACAACTGTTTGATGCCACTACCAACGAACCGGTGGATGGTTGGTTCAGCAATATGGCGCCCAATCAGTACTTCACCGTAGCAGCGGGGCAAAGCGAAGCCGTGAAATTCCCGATCCAGGTGCCATATCTCTTCAACAAAGCATTGGTTTGGAGAATTGTTGCCAAAGCCGGTAATTACAGCGATGGCGAAGAAAACGCTATGCCTGTATTGACCAACAGGATGCTGGTAACAGAAACCATGCCTTTACCGATGCGTGGTACGGGTACAAAACAATTTACTTTCACTAAACTCTTGAACGCTGGAACTTCTGAAACTCTTCAGAACTACTCCTTGACTCTTGAATACACTTCCAACCCGGCCTGGTATGCGGTGCAGGCCCTGCCCTACCTGATGGAATATCCTTACGAATGTGCAGAGCAAACATGGAACAGGTATTATGCAAACTCATTAGCAACTTTTATCTCCAATTCATCGCCCCGCATCAAACAGGTATTTGAAAAATGGAAAATAAAAGATACTGCAGCGCTGATGAGTAACCTGCAAAAGAACCAGGAACTGAAAGCAGTGTTGCTGGAAGAAACACCCTGGGTATTGCAGGCAAAGAATGAAGCCGAACAGAAAAAGAATATTGCTTTGTTGTTTGATATGATAAAAATGAGTGAACAACTGAACAGTGCTTACGATAAGCTGAAACAAATGCAAAGCAGCAATGGCGGTTTTGTTTGGTTTACCGGCGGGCCGGATGACAGGTACATCACTCAATACATTGCTACAGGCATTGGTCATTTGAAAAAATTAAAGGCTTATGCAACCGGGCGGGATGATAAGCTGAAAGCAATTTTATCAACAGCAATTCCATACCTCGACAGGAAAATAAAAGAGGATTATGATGATCTTATTAAATACAAAGTGAAACTGAACCAGCAAAATATCGGGTATACCCAGATCCAGTACCTGTATATGCGGAGTTTCTTCCCGGAATATAAAATTGCTGCTGCTTCACAGACTGCCTATAATTATTATTACAAACAGGCGCAGCAATACTGGGTAGGCCAAAGCAAATATATGCAGGGCATGATGGCATTGGCACTAAACAGAACCGGTGATGCAAAAACTCCTGCTGCCATTTTAAAGTCGCTGAAAGAAACATCTATTACGAATGAAGAACTGGGAATGTACTGGAAAGATCAAACGGCCGGCTGGTTCTGGTATGAGGCTCCGATCGAAACACATTCCTTGCTGATAGAAACTTTCCAGGAAGTGGGAAAGGATATTAAAACGGTGGATGATCTAAGAACCTGGTTACTGAAAAACAAACAAACCAATAACTGGAAAACAACAAAAGCCACTGCAGAAGCCTGTTATGCTTTATTGTTGCAGGGAACAGAATGGTTAAGCAGTGAGCCGGTTGTAGAAATAAAATTGGGCAGCAGTACCACTATCAGGTCAACTGAAGCAGGACAGGAAGCCGGAACAGGTTATTTCAAAAAAACAATTGAAGGCAAGAAAGTAACACCCGACATGGGTAATATTTCGGTTACAGTAACGCCCCAACTAACTAATCAACCAATTAACCAATCACCTGTTAGCTGGGGAGGGGTTTATTGGCAGTATTTTGAAGACCTTGACAAAATAACTTCCGCTGTTACCCCATTAAAACTGGTGAAAAAATTGTTTATAGAAAAAAATACCGACCGTGGGCCGGTTCTGACACCGGTGAATGATGGTGATGTGATCAAGATCGGTGACAAGATAAAAGTAAGAGTTGAACTCCGGGTTGACCGTGACATGGAATATGTGCACATGAAAGACATGCGGGCATCAGCCATGGAACCGGTTAATGTGTTGAGCAGTTATAAATGGCAGGGAGGTCTCGGTTATTACGAAAGCACTAAGGATGCCAGCACCAATTTCTTCTTCAGTTATTTAAGAAAAGGCACTTATGTGTTCGAGTACCCGCTGTTCGTTACACATGCAGGTAATTTCAGTAATGGAATAACAACAATACAGTGCATGTATGCGCCTGAATTTTCCAGTCATTCAGAAGGTATCCGCATCAATGTTGAACAATAATAAGTCATGCCGGGCTTGACCCGGCATCTTTTTAATAAAGACCCCGGATCAAATCCGGGGTGACATTTCTTTTCGCTTCGTTCTATCCTTTTTATTTTTACAATATGGATATTGATTATCTTATTATTGGCCAAGGCATTTCCGGCACATGGCTTAGTTATTATTTACAAAAGGGGAAGAGATCATTCCTGGTAATTGATAATAATTTTCCCAACTCCCCTTCCAGGATCGCCGCAGGCATTATCAACCCTGTCACCGGCCGCCGTCATGTCACCGTTTGGATGGCAGAAGAAATACTTCCCTTTGCATGGGATGCTTATAAAGAAATAGGCAACAAGCTTGGCATCAAAGCCATTTCACAGAAAAACATTATTGACTTTTTCCCCAGTCCTCAAATGCGGCTGAGTTTCCTGAACCGGATTGAAGAAGACAATACTCATGTGAATAATTACCCGGAACAAAATCATTTCACGCCATTATTCAACTATGAATTTGGTTGTGGTGAAATTAACCCCGTTTATGTTGCACATCTTGAAACCTTGTTACCAGCATGGCGGCTACAACTTAAATTAAATAACCAAGTACTGAATGAAGAATTTGAGATTAAGGATTTAAAAGTATCACGAGGCAAAATTCAATACAAGGACATCAATGCGTCAGCAATTATTTTCTGTGATGGTAACCGCAGTGCCGATAATCCTTATTTTAAACAGCTTCCTTTTGCACCTAACAAAGGAGAAGCTTTACTAATTGAGATTCCCGATTTGCCTCAAGATAAAATCTATAAAAAAGGAATGTTACTTGCCCCCCTTCAGAGCTTGCCCCGCCAGGGCGGGGGGATGGGGGCTTTGTGGTGGGTTGGCTCTAACTATGCCTGGGAATTTGATGATCCTGATCCAACGAAAGATTTCCGGGAAAAAACAGAACAACTTTTGAAAGAGTGGCTAAAAATGCCCTTTAAAATTATGGATCATCTTTCCGGCATTCGTCCTGCCACATTGGAAAGAAGGCCTTTTGTTGGGTTACATCCGCTTCATCCAAACATTGGCCTTTTAAATGGCATGGGTACCAAAGGTTGTTCCCTGGCTCCATTTTTCGCAAACCAATTAGTTAATCATCTTCTTCATAATAAGCCGATCACCCCTGAAGCAGACATAAAAAGATTTTCAAAAATTTTAGAGAGGTACGGAAGCCCCTCCTGAGCCTGCCTGCCGGCAGACAGGCTTGTCGAAGGATCAGGGGGGTTGGGGGCCAGAAAATACTTTCCAGAAACAATCTTTGATTTTACCAAATCACTATTTTTATAAATGCCGGTAATAAACCTCCGGCAAACCTTTATGAGCCAATCTAAGGAAATTATGTACAGCATTCCGGCCCGGTTCCGTAAAATGGAAAATATGCATATTGCTTTCTGGCTGATGAAAGACATCAGCTGGTGTATGATCTGGAAGGAATTGGGTATTGCTATGATCGTTCCCACTTTATCGGTGGCAATATGGATAGCCTGGAAGAACCGGCCTATCAGATCTGAGCTGGCACATAACCTGGCCATTGTTTTCTGGATCAGCGCCAATGCTTACTGGATGATCAGTGAATTTTTTCATTTTGATACAATGAATGTATGGAGAGATTTTACAGGTAAGCACCTTGCATTGATACCTTTTTCTACAGGAGCATTGATATTATTATACTACTATACCGTGCAGCGGCCAAAAGAATTAAAGGAAAAACAAGTGGTAACTATGTAAATAGTACCTCGTTTTTTCTTTTGTATTGAAAATAAAGACGGCGGGCAAAATAAAGAAGAGTGATGGTGATCATAGCCTGGATTTTATTGGTTTTTCATTTCATACGGCACGTTCAGACTTTAAATATAAACAATGAATTCTCAATATGCAAGCCCGGCAAGTCTTTTGTCGATTATTTTTTCTTCCCGGAGAGGATCCTGGTTCAGCGCCTCACAGATAGCATTGTAAAATCCGGGCATTTTAGCTTTGAATTCCAGGGCATTCTCAAAAAAAGTTTCAATCGAAACGGCCCAGAATTCTTCAACATTCAGACTGCCGTAATCGTCAAGCATGTCGTTCTTCCCTTGCAGGAGTTCTTTAAAGACCGGACGGGCTTCACGTATATATCCCTGGAACCTATCCATAAAAGCCGCATTCTTGTTTTCATGATACCCATAAAGAAAATCAAATGAAATTGTATGAGCCATTTCATGCAAACCCAGGTTTTCCGAATCTGTATAATTTTCATAGTCTTTAATAAAATTATTCCAGGAAATATTGATTGAACGGTTATTTACCTGTACATGTCCTTCTAATATCTTGTCACGGTTAAGAACAATATATTCTTCTTTAATTACATTGATAACCGGGAAATATTCGATCAGAAAATGTTTTAAGCCGAAAGTAAGTTGCACAGCAGCACCACTTATAAGAACGGTAACCTGCTCTTCCGGCTGCATAAAATGAAACCGGAATTCTTTTGATTCTTTAAATTCAATGGTACGGTTTATAAATCTTTTTTTAAGATCAGAGTTCAGTGAATTATAATAGGGGTTGTATCTGCTTAACCATTGATCATACCGGATCCCTGTAATTGTTTTGCCTGCAGAATCACCCGTCAGCAATTTACTGATCCTCCTTTTCTTAGCCCGTGCAGGTTTTATCACATAAAAATAAGCTGTGGCACTGATCACAAAAAGTAAAAAAAGAAACATTACCCATTCGGGAAAGGGATACTGTGGCCCTTTTTGCTCAATCGGTTCCTGGTAGGACCGCAGTCCCATTAATGAGTCGACGATCCGCCGAACTGAATCCGGCAGTTCACTGAAGCTATTCAGAATAAGGGTATCTCCAGGTGGCATGCTGGTCCTAAACAACGAATATAGATAAAATCAAACCCCGGAAATAAACCCTGCCTTATTATCTTTACGCCTCAGAAAAGTAGCAAATTCATATGTACAGGAGCCATACTTGTGGAGAATTAAGATTAGGACAAAAGGGAAAGGATGTAACCCTTGCTGGTTGGGTGCAAACCATCCGTAAATTCGGCGCTATCACATTTGTTGACCTCCGTGACCGGTATGGCATCACTCAATTATTATTCGGCGAAGAATTGAATACCCTGCTCGAAGAAAATCCATTGGGCCGTGAGTTTGTGTTGCAGGCAACAGGTACAATAAACGAACGAAGCAATAAGAATTGGAATATCCCGACAGGTGAAATTGAAATAGCAATCACTGAATTTAAAATACTGAACAGATCCTCCGTTCCGCCATTCAGTATCCAGGATGATACAGATGGCGGCGATGATCTGCGGATGAAATACCGTTTTCTTGACCTGCGCAGGAATCCTGTAAAGAAAAATATTGAATTAAGATATGCCGTGAACCGTGCAGCAAGAAATTACCTGCATCAACAGGGTTTCATTGACATTGAAACTCCCTTCCTTATTAAATCTACCCCGGAGGGCGCCAGGGATTTTGTTGTGCCTTCCCGGATGAACCCGGGACAATTTTATGCATTGCCGCAATCACCACAAACATTCAAACAGTTATTGATGATAAGCGGGTACGACCGTTATTACCAAATTGTAAAGTGTTTCCGTGATGAAGATCTGAGAGCTGACCGGCAGCCTGAATTCACACAGATCGACTGTGAAATGTCATTTGTTGAACAGGAAGATATCCTGGATATGTTTGAAGGGATGGTGAAATTCATATTCAAAGAAGTAAAGGGCATTGATTATACTGAAACATTGCAGCGGATGACATGGGAGGATGCCATGTGGAATTATGGCAATGATAAGCCAGATATCCGCATTGGAATGAAAGTACTGAACCTGAAATTTCCTGCACATTCATTCCCGGAAAAGAAAACTGAGTTCGATTCAGAGATGTTCTCAATCCCCCCTTTGGGGGGTGGGGGGGCCGAAACTGTATTAGCCATAGCAGTACCGGGTTGCAGTGAATATTCCCGCAAGCAAACCGATGAGCTGATTGAGTGGGTAAAACGTCCCCAGATCGGTATGAAAGGGTTAGTGTTTATTAAATGTAATGCTGATGGAACATACAAAAGCAGCGTAGATAAATTTTATACCGAAGAAAGATTAAAGGCCATTGCTGATGCCGCCAATGCAAAAGCCGGCGACCTTGTTTGTATACTTGCCGGAGCAGAAGAAAGAACCAGAAAAGCTATCAGCGACCTGAGAATGGAAATGGCCAACCGTTTGGGTTTAAGAAAAGATGATGAATTCAAACTCCTATGGGTTTTGGATTTTCCTTTATTTGAATATGATGCAGAAGGCAATCGCTGGGTAGCCCGTCATCATCCTTTCACTTCTCCCAAACCATCGCAGATCGAAACAATGATCAATAACAATCCCGTCATTGAGAATGCGGCTGAATACCTGAAACATCCCTATGCAAATATCAAAGCCAATGCTTATGATATGGTGTTGAACGGAAATGAAGTTGGAGGCGGTTCCATTAGAATTTATCAAAGAGAATTACAAGAGAAGATGTTTGCAGCATTGGGTATGGATAAAGAAGAACAACAGCATAAATTTGGCTTCTTACTCGGCGCTTTTGAATACGGCGCGCCGCCGCATGGTGGTATCGCTTTTGGCTTCGACCGCCTTTGTGCCATCCTTGGCGGCAGCGAAGGCATCCGTGATTTTATTGCTTTCCCGAAAAATAATGCGGGAAGAGATGTGATGCTGGATGCACCGGCGACGATTGATGAGAAGCAGTTGGAGGAGTTACAGATAAAACTTAATCTGAAAAAATAATCAGGAAGTAAGTAGTTGTTTCAAAATAACTCTGACTTTTTCCGCATTCGGCAGCATAGCCTGTTCCAACCCGGTATTCATCGGTACAGCCGGCAGGTTCAATGCGCCGAGCACTTCAACCGGGGCATCTAAAGATTGAAAGCAGTTTTTAGAAATCCTCCCTGCCAAAGCTTCAGCAAAAGAATTATTTTGCTGCTCTTCAGTTAGCACCATGCATTTACCATGCAGTTTCACTCTTTCAAAGATCAATTCTTCATCCAGTGGAAATAAAGTTCGCAGGTCAACGACTTCAATTTGTTGATTGAAATTTTTCGCAGCAACTTTTGCCCAATACACTCCCATTCCATAAGTTATTATCACGCAGCTTTCACCATTTTGGATTCTATTTTCATTGGCCTGTAAAACAATATTGGCCTTGCCAAAAGGAAGAATATAATCCCTCGATGGCTCCGGGGTTTTGGCATCTTCTGTGCCCGGCACTTTACTCCAGTACAAACCTTTATGTTCCAGCATCACAACCGGGTTAGGGTCATAGTAGGCCGCCTTCATCAATCCCTTCATATCAGCAGCATTGGATGGATACGCCACTTTTAATCCTTTTATTGATAAAACCGTTGTTTCCACACAACCACTGTGATAAGGACCTCCTCCTCCATAAGCACCCGTAGGCACACGGAGAATCATCGAAACCGGGAACTTACCACAGCTGAGATAACAGCTTTTAGAAACCTCTGTTACTAATTGATTAAAGCCGGGGTATATATAATCTGCAAATTGTACTTCCACAATGGGCTTTAAACCTACGGCGCTCATACCTACGGCAGAGCCCACGACATAAGCTTCCTGGATGGCGGTATTAAATACCCGGTGATCGCCAAACTGATCAGCCAGCGTAGCCGCTTCACGAAATACACCGCCTAATCTTTTACCTACATCCTGCCCGTACAAAACAGCTTCTGCGTGTTCTTCCATTATTTCACGGATGGCGAACAGAGCTGCGTCCACCATTATTATTTTTTCTGCACCTGCAGGGCTTCTCTCTCCTTTTTCTTCTTTTACAGGAGTGGAAGCAAACACATGATCTTCTATTGTTGCAGGATCAGGCTCAGGCGATGCCACAGCTTTTTCAAAATCATTGGCCACTAACTCAGCAACTTCTGTTTCTATTTGCCTGATATCTTCTTCAGGTACTCCCCTTTCCAGTAATTTTTTTCTCAATTTAGGATTCGGATCATGTGCAAGATGCCTGGCCCAATCTTCATCTGACCTGTAAAAATCTTTCCTTACGCCGCTGGTGTGGTGTCCAAGCAATGGAACCTGTGCATGCACGAGATAAGGTTTTCTTTCCCTGCGTACAAATTCACAAACCTCTTTCATTACGGAATAAGAGGCTTCAAAGTCACTTCCATCAACCTGTACCCGGTTCATTCCCTTAAATCCTGCGGCAAATTCAAAAGCATTCATAGCCCTTGCCTCTTCGGCCGTTACACTGATTCCCCAGTTATTATCCTGTATTAAATAAATAATGGGTAATTGTTTCAGGACAGCAAACTGGAAAGCTTCACTCACTTCCCCTTCTGTTATACTCGCATCGCCTAATGAACAAATAATAACCGGCAATTCTCCGGCTTTTCCTTTTCTTAATTGAGATATATTGTATTTCTCTTGGTATTGAACTCCCTGCGCAATACCCGTCGTCGGAATGGCCTGCATTCCCGTAGCGCTGCTCTGGTGAATCATTGTCGGCTTATCATTCCCCCGGTAATTGGGATGAGAATAATATTCACGACCGCCGGTAAAAATATCATCACCTTTCGCCAGCAACTGTAACATTTGCTGGTAAGGTGTAAAACCAAGGCCCAATAAAATACTTTCGTCACGATAATAGGGGCTTACAAAATCCTGGGGCTCTAATTGAAATGCTGTTGCCAGCTGAATAGCTTCATGACCTCTGGACGTAGAATGCACGTATTTGCAAATAGTGCGGTTGGCTTCATAGGTTCCGGCCATTACTTTTACCTGGCTCATCAGCCGGTAGGCCTTCAGTAATATACCTGTGTCAATCATTTACAATGATAAAAGTGTGTGGCAAATTTAAGGGAAAGGGTTGGTTGCTTGTTACTGGTATCTGGTTACTGGTTATCCTAAAACAGTTACTTGCAATACAGCATCGGCTGTTCAGTATTGAATCTTCGGATCTGAGAAACCAGTAACCAACAACCAGCAACTATTCTATTTCACTCCCAATGTTAACATGCTATCATCCTCAATAAAGGCTTCCAGTTCATCCCCTACTACCACTTCACCTACTCCTGCCGGCGTGCCTGTAAAGATCGCATCCCCGATATTAACGGAAAAAAAATTGGAGATATATGACACGATCTTATCAAAGCTGTGAATCATATTGGATGAATTTCCCTGTTGCACCAATTCCTTGTTTTTATACAAACAAAAATTAATATCTTTTTTGTTTTTAATCCCGGTAAAAGGGACCCACTTACCAATCACTGCAGAATTGTCCCATGCTTTTGCTTTTTCCCATGGCAGGCCTTTTTCTTTTAATTCGTTCTGGATATCCCTTGCCGTAAAATCAATGCCGGCTGTTATTGCATCATAATATTTCGAAGCAAATTTTTCCTGGATATATTTCCCGTTTTTACTGATCCGGAGGACCAGCTCACACTCATAATGTAATTCATTCGTGAACTCGGGATAATAAAAAGGCGTATGCGGCTGCAGCAGGGCGCTTTTGGGCTTCATAAAAATTACCGGTTCATCAGGAACTTCGTTGCCCAATTCTTCCGCATGCGCTGCATAGTTACGGCCTACACAAAAAATTTTCATAAACAGGAACTGTTTTTATTAAATACATCGGATACAATACTCACAGGATTTGTTCATCCCATATATTCAGGTATCAACTATGTCCATTGGATTTTAATACCCCTGATCCTCAGTAAAAAATATCATGGTCAGGGAGATAGGTCAGGCCTGCCTGCCGGCAGGCTGCTAAAGTAAGTAATCAATCTGATTTATCATAGCGAAAAGCTTTGATTATTTACCTGGTTCATGGCAGCTGTAATGCCCTGCGAAGCAAAGGTTTCAATCGCTTCAACTGCTTTTTCTATCTTTAGTTTTACCAGTGGTTCTTCTTCTTTTTTCCATTTGCCCAGAACAAAATCTGATTGATGACCCTTAGGGTAATCATTGCCGATCCCAAACCTGAGTTTGGGATATTCGGTTGTACCCAGTACTTCCTGCAGGCTTTTAAGTCCGTTATGCCCCGCATCGCTGCCGGCAGGCCGCAGCCGTAGTTTGTCCGCTGGTAATGCAATATCATCTACA
>JBGPKR010000064.1:0-17084 GCA_041486045.1 Chitinophagaceae bacterium
ATCTATACAATCCACTAAAAAACATCTTTTCTTCTTCTCATTTTTACATTGGCAAATTTTAGATTAACCTGCCATCATTCAAATCTCTGCGATATGAAGAAACTAAAACTCTTTCTGCCAGCCCTGTTGCTAAGCCTTCTTGCCAACAGCCAGGCAGGCCAGATCAACCAGATCAACATTATAAGCTTTACGGTAAAACCGGTTTTACCCGGAACTATTGACAGCTGGATGTCAACACCCGGTGCATTGATAATGGTGGCGCAAAAAGTACCGAACCCAAGAATGATAGAGCCAAGGCTTGTCATCCAGATCAGGAGTGGCGGCGCTGTTATATGCGGCAACAATGCTGCTACGGCAAAACAGGTTGATCCTTTTGATGTAAGAACTTTCAATACAGCCGACCTCAGCAGCTTTCTTACCAATTGCCATGAATTAAAAGAAGGCACTTATACTATCTGCGCCCAATTTTTCAATATAGATAAAGTGGCTATCAGCCGGGAAGTATGTAAAGACTTTAGAGTGGAGGCAACCAATATAGAATATGCGCCTCCAACATTGATCACACCTGATAACGGCAAAAAATTTACCGCACAGGAATTACAAGGTGTCGTTATGTTTCGGTGGACACCGCTCGTTCCCAAACCCAAAGAACCGGTTACCTATCGCCTGAAAGTATGGCAACTGATGCAGGGGCAAACCGGGGCACAGGCCATGAGATCAAATCAGCCGATAGTAACAAAAGATGTAGACAACATTACCCAGGCAACAGCGAATGGAATATATACCGGCCCCTGCAAACCACCATACCTCTGCGATTTTATCTGGAATGTGCAGGCATTGAACCGCAGCGGCAAACCAATAGGCAATAATAATGGCATGAGTGAGCCGTATACATTTGGTGTAACAGAGGAAACAGGCAAATGCCCGGCTAATTTATTTCCGGAAGACAAAAAGAAATTCACTTCTGAGGAAGCAAAAAAAGAAATGACATTCAGGTGGACTCCCAATGGACCACCGCCAGTATCCGGTCACTACCGTATGAAAGTATGGCAACTGATGCAGGGGCAAAGCGGAGCACAAGCCATGCGAACAAACCAGCCAATCGTTACCAAGGATGTTGACAATATCACATCTGCAACAGTGAGTGGAATATGGACCGGCCCATGCAAGCCTCCTTATTTATGTGATTTTATATGGACAGTGGAAACCCGGGCTGCTGCCGGAGAGACAGGCTGCGTCAGTGAGCCCACTACATTTAGTGTAACAGAAGAAACGGTTAAATGCACCAATAATTTATTTCCTGAAGACAAAAAGAAATTCACTTCAGAGGAAGTAAAAAAAGAAATGACATTCAGGTGGACACCAAATGGACCACCACCAATATCCGGTCACTACCGTTTAAAAGTTTGGCAACTGATGCAGGGGCAAAATGGAGCACAGGCCATGAGAACAAACCGGCCAATCGTTACCAAGGATGTAGATAATATCACATCTGCAACAGTGAGTGGAATATATACCGGCCCCTGCAAGCCTCCTTATCTCTGTGATTTTATATGGACAGTGGAAACCCGGGCTGCTGCCGGAGAGACAGGTTGTACCAGTGAACCAACAACATTTGGTGTAACAGAAGAAAACGTAAAATGTCCGGAGAATGTTTTTCCTGAAGACAAAAAGAAATTTAATATACGGGAGGCAAAGGAGTCTGTTACATTCAAATGGCGGCACCCCGGGGGGGCATGGCAGGGAGAAAATTCAATTTACCGGTTAAAAGTATGGCAACTGATGCAGGGGCAAACCGGGGTACAGGCAATGAAATCAAATCAGCCGCTTTATAAATTAGATGTAGATGCTAATGGCCAGGCTGATGCACTTACAGATGGACTAATGGTCATAAGGAACTTTTATACCGGGCCCTGCAAGCCTCCCTATCTCTGTGATTTTATCTGGAATGTGGAAATGATATCGAAAGATGGGCACACAACCTGTACCAGCGAACCCACTACATTCAAAATAGCAGGTAATGATATTGATATCCAGATTGACAGTGTATATACAAGCTGCTGCAATAGTAACGGGGTGCAGAATGTGTATATCAAAATAAAAAATAATCTTTCGAATACAGTTAAGATCACCAACCTGAATATTGATAAAGTAAACGGGGTGACCAATGTTATTTCCATTACAGGTCTTTCTCCTGTATTGCCCGTCAATATCCCCGGGCTGGGCTCACAAGTATTTACCGGGACAATAAAATGTATTGATACGGCAAGAACGATCCGCTTCTTTGTAAGAGCAGAAGATGCAGCCGACAATGCAATAACAGAAACGGAAGTAGAAACAGATACATTGAACTGTCCCTGCGACCCCTGCCGCACATTAGGCGTTACGGTAACTGGAGATAAACTGACAACCATAAGCAGCAGCAGTAATGAAGTAACACTAAGCGGAGTATTGAACGGGTTAGATCCAAACAAAGTAAAGAAAGTGACGATCGAGCTGGTTTATTTCAACATCACACAGACCGGCGATTCCAATTGTGCCAAATGTGCTGAAAATAAAGAGTGGGGAAATTTTGTTCCGCCCGCCAGTCATTCATTGAATGGTTTTGGAACTCCTGTATTAAACGGGGGAAATTTTGGAAGAGAATGGACATGGCTCAGCACCCTGGACAAAGCCTGCAACGAAACAGGTGGAGGAACAGGAGATGGCGGAGGACATGACAATGGTAAGATCGCAGGATGTGCTACCTGTGGCTCTGCTGCCAATCCGACCAATAACAAAAACACCGGGCCGCCTGATCAGAATCCGAATAACAATATTATAGGGCCGGGTACGGGACCGGGCACCGGCCTCCCCAAAGGAAACAGCTTCTCGCTGCCTATCGCAGTTCCGCCAGGACCGGCGCTAAGTTGTTGTGGCGATAAAATAAAAATATGCATACGATATACCTGGTGGGATTACTGTTGTCATGCATGCGATGTAATCAGGTGTTATGAAATAGAACGCAAACCCAAGTAGATCCAACCACAACCAAAAAAGTAATTGTATGAAACGTCAATATAATTTTTTGAAAAAGATGATTGCCACAGCGCTGCTTTTCTGCGGTATGAATGCCGCTCAGTCGCAGGTGAACGGGTTTGTACTTACCTGTCCGGGTGGAGTGCAGAATGCAGGTACCAGCTTCCCGGTAAATGTATCATTTAACTGGACCAACAGCACGACAAGCGCAACCGCAGTTATTAATTATAACCCGGCACTGGTTAATTACGACGCCAGCTGCCAGTCCGTGCTGCCTTCCTGCATGACCCTAACAAATTCATCTGGGGTGCTGACAATAACCATGAGTAGTTTATCGGCCTGTAATAATACCGGCGCCATCAGCTTCAATGTTTGTTTTCGCTTCAATTGTCCTGACACCTGCACCGGTGTAAATAAAACAGCCACTTTTTCCGGAACACTAACAGATAACCTGAGCACTACGCAAAATGCAAGTTGCAGTGTGACGGGGGTCACGGCCAATAACACGATCCTGCAACATTGGTTTCATTCTTATAATTCAATGACAGCAGAAATTACTTACAAAGCATTTTATTATAATCCCGGATGTTTTAAGATCAACAACCCAAAATTCACGGTTGCTCTTTCTCCGCCGGCCTGCGCAGGCACTATCACAAGTGCGTGGGGGTTAAATTATACTTACACTGTTTTGGGAACTACCATTACTCCAACGGCAACGGTATTCAATCCTTACACATGGGATACATTATACTATGTGGTGAAACTTCCCTGCACGGGTTGCAACGGGCAAACACATACCAGCAACATTACCTGGAAAGGAGACAATTGCAATGTCCCCAACAGCATCATCAAAGGACCGGTTGCTGCATCGTTTTTTATACCCACTGCTCCATCAGCTACGCCAATGGCTTCATTGCAAATGGGTACATTTACCAGCCCCAATCGTTTCTGGACAAGGATAACCAATACAGGAAATACTCCTTTGAATCTTTTAGATACCAATTTTATTCCATTGCTGCATGCAACATCTGTTGCGCAATACAGCAACCAAACCTTGCCGCCAATCAACAATACGATTAAGTATTTTGATTGCAGCCTTACGCCGGGCAGTCCTTATCCACTTAATGGTACAGGGGCCACCAACAGCAGCCTTCCTGCAAATACAAAAAAACTTGTTTGGGCTATCAATAATCTGCAACCCGGCAATTGGGTTGACCTGCTTATTTATTTTGATCTTACATCATCCTGCTCAGGTCCTGCAGGCAATCCGCCTTATAAAGACAGTTGCGCTGTCGTTTATAATTGTGCAGCACCGCCAAGCCCCTGCATACCTTGCGGGCCGGGTGGACAAACATCAGGCATAACGATCTATAACCCGCAGCCGATTCTCAACTGTTTCAATAATTCATATATCAACCAATGTAAAAGTGTTGGCGACACAGTTGATCTTTGTTTTGAATTTAAAAACATTGGCGATGCATCGCTTCTTGGCGGACAAATAAACGTTGCATTACCCGGATGGCTGCAATATGTTCCCGGCAGTTCAGTATATACAGGATTTTCTCCCAACCCTGTTTATGTTACATCCTCCAACGTAAAATGGAATTTACCAACGATACCCGCCGGCAATGCTGTTTATAAGATATGTTATAAAGTGGTGATACAACCCGGCGCCACCGGCGGCACCAACTGGATCTATATTTATTACAGCGGTTCCAATATTACGGGAAGTAATTATTTCTGCTATCATGCACTTAATATCTGTGCTTATGCCGCCACCGGGATTGAGAAAAAAGTAAAAGGAAGCCTCGATGGAAGTTTTGGTACAAGCGGCAACGGCATTGCCGGTTCAATTGTAGATTATGAAGTAACCATCCGGAACACCGGAACGATACCTATTGATAATCTCCAGGTGATCGACAGGTTTCCGTCAATAACACCGCCAGATAAATTCATTCTCACCAATCCTACCTGTCCTGCATTCAGGGGAAGTCAATTCGATATGCTGCCGGGACCTTTGCCCGTCGTAGCAAGCTGCACAGTCAGCGGCAGCAACGATCCGAATGTTTGCACGGGCTGGCCGGGTGTATGTCTTTCCTGCGGACCTCCTGCAGTTGGAAACTGGAGTGGCGGAAATAAAGCTTATCGTTTTCTCTTTAATACTTCTGTTACTCTTGCACCGGGAGCAAGCCAGACATTTTATTTCCAATTGAAAATTCCAAACGGAACAGCGCCGGGATTGCATGCATGTAACACGGCCGGGTTTATTGCAAAAACAACTGCAGCTTATCCGGGTTATACACTTAATACAGTTGAGTCGGATAATGTATGTATTGAAGTAAAAGAAACAGATCCGCCGCCACCCGGAGGCTGCTGCAAAGACCTGCTGAAGAAAATAAAAGAACAGCACAGCGTAAGCAATGATGTTCTTTCCGTCAATCTTACGTTGACTGCCGGCCCGAAGAAGTTGAAAAAAGTTACTGTATCATTAGTGCAGTTTGAAGTAAAACATCCGAAGGACTGTGATGTGTGTGTGAAAGACCCGAAACTGTTTGGTAATATCGTGCCGGGTAATAATTCATTGCCATGGACAACAGCGCCGGCCAATGTTCCGTTTACTCACCTGATCGCATGGCAGGACAGTGTGGGTAAAGACTGGAGCAATGGTATTCCGGTGAACTTTACTATTCCGTTGCCACCGCGGTCGCCGATTGCCTGTTGTTGTGACACCATTTATTATTGTTTGCGATACACCTTCACTGACACCACCTGTGTGATGTGTGATACCACTATCTGTTACAAAACATATAATGGTAAGGACTGCAAGGATAATCCCAATGGCGGCGGAAATGATAATCCTCCTGTCTGCACCTGCAGCATCAAACCATTATTCCAGTACGAAAGCAACGGCGGGCAAACGGGAAGCAAAAGCGTTAACTGCGGCGATATCATCAATTTGTTTGCAGGAAATATTTATACAAGTGTAATTCCCAACTTTACCTGTAAAGACCAGAACGGAAATGATTGTCCCGGCTCTTCGATATCGGTAATAATTAAGAAACCGGACAATACTACGCAGGTGCTGTCGGGACCAACATATAATTATACTTACACACTAGCCTTACCGGGAACCTATGAATATACCATAACGGCCATTTGTGGAGGAAAGGATTGTGTTTGTAAATTCAAAGTAGTCATTCCGCAAAATTGATAAACGAAACTACTCAATGAAGAAAATAAAAATCATTTCATTCACCGTTTCGGCCGTCCTGGTTTCAACAGCAATGATGGGCCAGGAAAAGAAACCGCCATTCAGTATCAGCGGCACAGCCGGGGTAAGCTATGAGTATTACGGGTTGAGCCGCAAACCAACCGGGTGGACAGGCTTCACTCCCCGTAAACCATGGAACCAGGTTCGGTTTAATTTTTCACCTGATATGCAATTCGGGAAAAATTTCTCCCTGCCCTTCAATTTCAACTTTGCGATGAAGCCAACTAATTATGCAGGGCCATACAGTGGGTTAAAAAAACAAAGCTTTGGCCAGTTCATCACCAACCCGATGAATAATTTCGGATTGAATCCCAAATACAAATGGGCAGAATTGCAATTAGGCACACAGTATTTGAATTATTCTGACTTAAGCACCGGCGATATTGGTGTATTCGGCGCCGGTTTTGATCTTCGTCCCGGGACTTATATTTTTAAATTCTTTACCGGGTTGTCGCAGCAGGGAGTGAATTATTTCAGCGGTCCACCTACTGTAAACGGGGCTTACAAAAAAAAGAACTGGATGTTCTCTCTTGGTAAAGCAAGGGAAGGCAAATATGAAATGGCTTTCAATTTTGTAAAAGCAAAGGACGACAGCAACTCTGTTATTACGCCGCCGGTTACTATAAAACCACAGGAGGGATTCACGATGAGTTTTGCGGGCAAAGTATTTTTTAAAGGCGGATGGTATGTCAATGCCGAAGGGGCCCAATCGTATTATACGAAAAACCTGTTGCTGCCGCTTGATACCAGCAAGCCATCGTTTAAACCATTTATCACAGCGCATACCTCTACGGTAAAAGATTATGCAGGTGATTTTGCCTTTGGCAGAAAGTCGGCAAACTTTGATATCGGCGCAAAACTGAAATACATCGGCGCCGGGTTTCAAACTCCCGGCTATCCCTTCATGCTGCCGGATAGATTTGATTATACCCTGAACACAAGATTCAATGCATGGAAAGATTCAACCGGTGGCTATAAGATGAATGTAGTGGCCAGTGTGGGGCAACGGGTGAACAATGTGAGCAGCACAACACTCCGGGCAAAACAATTTATCGGCACCCTGAACTGGTTCACACAATTCAATGATCACTGGAACCTGAATGTCAGCTTCAATAATTTTGGATTTGAAACTCCCAGCGGCATTAATCCATTCGGGATAAAAAATGTAAGCAATGATTTTGGGGTGAACCCATCGTACACCTGGGGCAATGAAAAGGTGGTCCATTTAATGAGCCTGAATTATAATTACAGCAAGTATAACGAAAGGGATGTAATAACCGGGAGCGTTACATCCAACAACACCCACACTGCTTTGCTGACGTATGTACCAACATTTCTCACAAAAAATATTTCACCTGATTTCAGCCTGATGTATTTCTATAACTCGGTGCCAGGATTTAAATTGACATTGATCACCTTCAGCGCAGGGGCCGGTATGCAGGCTGCCAAAAAGAAAATGAACCTGCGGGCACAGCTGCAGTACAATTATTCAAAGACCAATAGTTTTAAAAACAATAATAACCTGATAGCTTCACTTACCTGCGATTGGAAAGTTTCTAAAAAATTAACCTGGAACATTTTTTTCAGTACGAACCAGTTTAAATATGGCAATGAAATAATTCCCAATAATGCGAATTACCTGGAAACAAATTTCCGTACAGGGTTTCAATACAGGTTTGGAAAATAAACCCCCAATCCGCCGCGGCGGAGCTTATGAAGACTCATAATGATTTATAAAATCATTTTAAAGAACAACAGTATGAAAAAAATAATTTTAGCAGCCGCCATTTGTTTTACCGGCCATATTTGCACGGCACAGTTTAATACTACCCTGATAGTTAGTCCAACGCCGCCGGGTTCGTTGCTTGACTGGAGCATCAAAGACCTCACTTATATTATCTCCGGCTCAGCCGGCGTTTCTGGCCAGGTGTTGATAAAAGCAACATTAAAAACAACTGATGGCACAGTAGCCGCTACCACTGATCTTGCAAAAGCCAGGTTAATAACTATAAATCCTGCCGCAGGAAATGTGATATTATATGCTGCTGATGTAATACCGCTGCAGACAATGATCTTTAATGGCAAATTCAAAACATCAATGGATAAAAGCGGCAAATTGCCTGCCGGGAGTTATCAGCTCTGTGTGCAATTAGTAAGACCGGTTGATTTTCTCCCACTCAGCCAGGAACAATGCAGGAATTTTACCATTGCAGCCTTTCAACTCCCAATACCCATGATGCCTGCCAACGAAATGGTACTGGATATAGAAAAAGCAAAAAACGTCATTACCTTCCGTTGGACACCGGTGGCGCCAAGACCAAGTCAACCTTTAACTTACAGGGTTACCGTTTTTGAAATATTACCCAACCAAACACCCATGCAGGCTTTGCGTAGTAATCAACCGTTACTGGCAAAAGATATTATTGGCACATCGCAATATATCTGGCAACCACAGTTGGGGTTAACTCATTGTTGCAGGGATGGAGATGTAACCGGCGATGAGAGAATGAAAAAAGATTCCGGGTTCCATCCCCACGGCGACCCGGACTTTGACCTTATGAGAATGAAAAAAGATTCAGGCAACCATCCCCGTCCTGACCCGGACTTTGACCTCATGAGAAAGAAAAAAGACTCGTTAACCTCCCCACGTCCTGACATGGACCCTGATATGGATGCCTATGCCTTTATATGGACCATTCAAACCTTCGATCTGCAAGGCCGACCATTTGGTGATGGCAATATTAATGGCGATGGCATCAGTGAACCAAATGTTTTTTTTATTGACCGGAGACCGATGCTGATGAGGAGATCCGGGCCGCCTTCAAGAACAATTAACCTGAATAATATGAAAGGGAAAAAAAATTAAACCCAGCCGGCATTTAACCCTGAGCCTGAAAACAGAAAAGAGAGAGTCGTTCTCTCTTTTTAATTTTACGATGATGATGAAAAGCAATGCTGATAATCCCCCTCCTTACCGGGGAGGAGTTAGGAGTGGGGCCTTAACCAAAGAACAGGCTCTGCAAAAACTGAAACACTACTGTGCTTACCAGGAACGCTGCCACAGGGAAGTGAAAGAAAAGCTATACAACCTTGGAGTATGGAAGAAAGACCATGATGAAATTATTGCAACACTCATCGAAGAAAATTATTTAAACGAAGAAAGATTTGCGATCGCCTTTGCCGGCGGTAAATTCAGAATAAAACAATGGGGAAGGGTGAAAATAAAATATGAACTGAAACAAAAACAGGTAAGTGATTATTGTATAAAAAAAGCATTAAAACAAATTGATGAAGAAGAATATCTGAAAGTGCTGGACAAACTGGCGAAAGAAAAATATGCGTCGCTGAAAAGCGAACAATATTTAGTAAGGAAGAAGAAGACCATGGATTATTTATTCCGGAGGGGATTTGAAGCTGAACTGGTAAATGAATCAATAAAAACGATAACCGAAAAAAGATAAGGAGCTTTCTTAAAACAATTATCAACCCCTTTTTATTCAACAATAATTTTCACTACCTCATTTCCCGAACCTGTTTGCAGTTGCACAAAATATATCCCGCGGCTTAATGCCGGTAACGGGACTGTAAAATATCCCTGCTGTCCATTCAATTGTTTGGCCAGGACTAAACTGCCGTTGCTATCCATGATCTTAAGACCAATCACTTCTTGTTCTGAAACAACCTGCAGGATATTGCCGCTAAGGATGGTTGGAAAAACCTTTATACTGCCAGCTTCCTTACCGTTAATTGATATTACCGGTGAGTAGGTGATCGCTCCGTTATTATCTACTATCTGCAATCGGTAGAATAACTTTCCTGTTTCAATAGTATAATGCCGGAAACTGTATTGCTGGCTGCCTGCCTGGTTCAGCGCCAGCACTTCAGCAGCAGAAAGCCAGGTGCTGCCATTGCTGCTGTATTCAATGATAAAGCGATTGATGTTTTGCGATGCCGCAATACTCCATTTCAGTTCATTAAAGCCCGTTTGTCTTTTGCCTGAAAAAGTTAACAACGACAAAGGCAGGACCGTTGTAACATTAACCTTATAAATACTCCCCCCAAGCGATACAGCATACAAGGTTCCATTTTCAGATTGACCAAAGGAAGAAATACTTCCCGGTAAACCGGATTGCATTCTTATATTCCATCCGCCGCCGCCATTCGGGTTGATCAACCATGTATTGCCGGAAATATAATCGGCGCAGATATAATAACCCTGCAGCGCAGGATATTCTGAACCACGATATACAAAGCCACCGGTTATTGAAAAACCACCCGTTGCAAAAACATGCGGGTAAACAAATATGGGTGAAATGTAATTGTTCTGCGGCAAACAACCTGTGCTGTTGTAAGGCGCATTGCCTTCATAGCAACGCCATCCATAGTTAATACCGCCGGTGCTGCCTGCAGGGCGAAAATTAACTTCTTCCCAGGCGGACTGACCCACATCTGCAATCCACATATCATTGGTATTGCGGTCAAAACTCCATCGCCAGGGATTTCTCAAACCGATTACCCAAATATGATCATCCACATTCGGGTCACCGATATAGGGATTATCCGGGGGGATAGTATAGTAAGGAGGAGTTGAAAAATTATTTACATCAATACGAATCATTTTTCCCAGCAAGGATAATCCGTTTTGCGCAAAATTGTTGGGATCACCACCGCTTCCCCCGTCACCGGTCCCGAAATAGAGATAACCATCGGGCCCGAAATTCAGATCGCCGCCATTATGATTGGCAAATGGCTTGGGGATATTGAGTAATACAACTCCGCTGGACGCATCAGCCACGTCAGGATTGCCAGCCTGTGTCTGGTAACGGCCAATGGTGATATCACCGGAAAGATTGGTATAATATACAAAAAAATAGCGGTTGATCTTATAATCCGGGTGAAAAGCCAGACTCAGCAATCCTCTTTCACCACCGGATGTAATGATGGAGCTGATGTCTAAGAACGGCGTTGGGAGCAACGTTGTGCCATTGTGTATCCAGATCCTTCCGCCCTGTTCAACAATGAAAAGACGGTTGGTTCCATCCATGGCATTGGTAATATCAACGGGGGATGATAAACCGGAGCTAATGAAATTGCCGAACCCGATAACAGGCTGGGCATGTGTGAAATTGCCGGGGGTAAAGAATAAAGTGGCGCCGAGCAGAATGGCTTGTACCGGATGAAGTATTATTTTCCTCATAGTACATGGTATTATAAGGGGAAGGGCAACAAATTCAGTGCCCGAATGGAAAGGTAGTTCATAATTCCAGAAAGAAAACCACGAAGGGGTATTACGGCTAGTGGGGTTACCCAACCAATTTTTTCCAGTTTATATTTCTCTTCTTCAAATACTCCATCACAAATTCAAAACATTCTTTATTCTTTCCAACCAGTTCGGGCGGAAACACTCCTTTCTCTCTGAACATTCCCTTTGCGATTAAATTAACTGCAGCAGCACAGGTATAACCCGTTGTTCTCGCCATCGAAGACGTTTTAGTTGCGGCATCATACCTGTCAAGCAAATCATATTCAATTGTTCTTCCCTGCCCGCCCGGCAGGCGGGCTTCTCCTTTCATTATTACTTTCATAATTGTAAATTCTTCTTCTTCCGGTTCAGGTTTCCACTCGTTCAGCAATAGCTTTGAAGTAAACGCAAGCGCTGTAAATTCAGTATCAGTAATCCGTAACGGGGTTGTATCAAAAAATCCGGCCTGTTTCAATGCAATGATCAAATCAATATGCCCGGGGTAACGCAAAGTTTTTTCTTTCATATCCGGGATATGTTTCATCGTATAAATTAATGAACGCAATCCGTCTGTATTGAATGCTTCCAATTCACCGACTTCGTCAAATTGCATTAATTCTCTTTCGCTCAGCGCTGGTTTGGTAACGATCTTTCCATTTTCCATGATCCTTGCCGGCCGGATATATTCCTGTATCACATCCATCGGGGAAAAAGGAGCTTTATAGTAAAAGGGCGGCTTTGGATTTTTGGGCAACCCGCCTACATAACAGGCAAAGGAAGATATTTTCATTTCCTCATTGTGCCAGCCCAGTATAAGATTACTGATCCCGGGCGCCACGCCGCAATCGGTAATTGCTGTTATCCCTTTTTGTTTCGCCAGCTGATCTAATTGCAGCGCATCTTCGGGAAAGAAAGAAATATCCACCACATCCTTGCCGGTATCAATAATAGCTTCCAGTGTTTTATAGCCCATAAAACCCGGAACAGCGTTAACAATAATATCAAAAGAGGTCAACCAATTTTTGTATGCTGAATATTGAGAAAGGTCGGCAGTAACAGTTTGAATGGAAGCGTTCCTGATCTTTAATTCATCAAGATTAGAGACATTGAAATCAAAAGATGTAACAGTATAATCCTTGCCCAGATCCAAAGCAATGGCCCGACCCACCATTCCCGCTCCCAGCACAGCAATCGTCATGTGAAATGATTAAGAAAGCAAATTTACGCAGCAATAAAGAAGGAATAAGAAACAAAAATGAGAAATCAGGAAGTGACAGAATCCTGCCACTTTTTTCATTTCTCATTTCCGGGATCTTCTTCCCTGCAAGATCTTATAGAATGAACGACTACGAATCTCATCGATGGTCAATCCTGTAGCTGTCGCTTCATCTTCGCTGATAGCGCCGCAGTTCATCGCTTTTAAAAAGAAATTTAATAATCCCTGCCCGGTTGCTGCATCATCAAAGATGTCGCCGGTAAGTGTGGAGATAGCAGCCCTGTCAACAAATATCTTCAAACGATGCGTGGCATCATCAATACTGCTTAAAAAGAAATTATAAGTGGCGGCATAGCGCATCGGTAATTGTGCCGGATTCAGATCCCAGCCCTGGTAAAAACCATTTATCAAAGAATGCATGGTATGATTATATCCAATGCGCCATGCATTATGAACCGATCGCTGATTTTCCTTTAATTGTTTCGTTGTTAAGTTATCGCCACGGTGCGGTG
Source organism: Chitinophagaceae bacterium (assembly GCA_041486045.1). Lineage (GTDB taxonomy): Bacteria > Bacteroidota > Bacteroidia > Chitinophagales > Chitinophagaceae > JJ008. Next base: position 13,260 of record JBGPKR010000064.1, read on the forward strand.
CAACAGGCATTACATTAGTGGCGCCATCCGATAAAAATATTCCCGTGCCCCCCAATGCTACCTTGGTCATGTGGTGCGCAAAGTCACAAACAGGATGAGCCATCGTCTGGTATTTGGCTGTAATGCCGCAGGATGCCGTATAGTCATATGTTCCGAAATGTGCGGCAATCAATCTTCCTTCTCCCGCTCTCACAATTTTCATTAAAGGATTCCGGCCTTCATCATCCATAATGATCTGAGTGGCCTCCACCATTGTTTCCATTTTCAATGTGCCTGGGCCGAGCTTATTTTTCTTTTCAATGATCTCAAATAAACGGATCAGCGTAATAACCTGTTCCGGTATGGTTACTTTCGGCAACATCACTATAAAATTATCCGGAAGTTTGCCCCCTGTTTTCTCTAAAAGAGAAGTCATAAAAATATCCAGGGTTTTGACCCCCCGGCTTTTCAGATCCTCCGTAAAAGGTTTTATTCTTATTCCTATAAAAGGAGATATAGTTTTATTTTTTATTCCTTCGGCCAGTTCATTCGCCGCCTGCACCGCTGTTGCATCCTCTTCTTCATCGGGCCTGTTACCAAAACCATCTTCAAAGTCAATCCTGAAATCTTCTACCGCTTCAGTTTGAAGTTTCCGGATGATCTTATTGTACACGGTATAAGAAAGCCATGCAGGATGCTGCTTTCTTTCTGCCTCATTCATTTTATCCAGTTTCTTTACCAGTTTCTCTTTTTTCTTTTCATCACCAGGCATCTTCTTGCATCCTTCCATACCCAGCACCCTGGCCAGTGTAATAAAATCAGGCGAATAGGTTTGTAAATTTTTCAACGCAATATCACCCATCTTCACACAGGTGTCTGCTTTAAACAAATTGGCGCCGCCATAAACGGTATGCACCGCCTGCCTGTCCGGTTTGTCACCGGGATAGGTTTGTTGAAACTTAAGATTGGCTGTTCTTAATGAATTAAGCAGGATCTCTTTTTCAATGTCAGCGATAGAAAAGTTCATACAAGTTGGTTTGATGTTTTAACCACAAATGGCACGAGGTTTTTCACAGGGAACGCAACGATTAAGAACCCCTGTAAGTGCTATAACCATGCGGACTGATCAGTAAAGGAATATGGTAATGTTCCCGGGAAATGATATTGAAAATAATTTCCACAACCGGATAAAAACTTTGAATGCCCTGCTTATCAAAATATTCCCCGGTTTCAAATCTCATCTTATAAATACCCAAAGCGAGCATTACATCTTTTTTCAGCAGGTCCATCACCCGGCCATCATTGTCGGTAGTTCCCAGCCCGATCTCCTTCCACTGTTCCTCATGCTGCTGGTATAAACTCATCCTGACACCCCGTGCAGGTCTTCCTTTCGTTGTATCCAATACATGTGCGGTAAGCTGGCTCATAACCTCAGCCCAGGCCCCTCTCCATCCCGATAGCTATCGGGAGAGAGGGGAGCAGGGTTAAAAATTTAAGTGAATAAAAATATATTTTGATACTTCATCATGCTAATAATTTTTCAATCCGCAGTTTGGTTATTTTGTTTTGTTCCTCTGCGGCAACTTTAATTTCATCTCCCGGTTTGTTTTCTGATCTTGATCGCAATATCTCCAACATCTCTTCCGCTGATTTTCCCGAGGCGCAAACAATAAAGATATAACCGAATTTCTCCTTATACAAGCGGTTACCTTCGGCTAAGGCTTCGATCGTTTCTTTTGAAGCAACATTTACGCCGCTTTGTTCTCCTGAAGCCCACCCGATAGCTATCGGGTGAGCCGAGGAAGCAAACTTCTTTGTCAATGTCTCCATGTCCCCGATCTTAGGATGATGACTAAACGCCTCTTTCCAGTCATCTTCACTGCATTGATACCATTGCTCTTCGGCATCCTCCAGCAATTCGATCATATCATCAGCAGGGATAAAGGGCAACATTCTGTTTACCCATGAAGTTGATCCGCAACATTTCATCAGCTCTTCTTTAAGCCGGGATTGACTTAATGTATTTAATTCGTGTAATGTCACCCTATTAACCAATTAACTAATCAACCAATCAACCGACCCTTCCCCACAACCTCAACCGGCTCACTCCGCCATCCGGAAAGATATTCAATCTTATATGTGTAAACGGCCCTGCGTTTTTTATTTCATCTTCAAAAAAATGTTCATGATCGGCGCTGAGTTTTGATGGCGGCAATATCGTTGTCCATTCAATGGCAGAACTATCCAGTTTGCTTTCATCTTTATAGGCAATGGCGCATCCTTCAATGGAACAACTGTCCGGGTAATTCCCTTTGAAGTGACAGGTGTCAACCAGGATCTTTTCAATAATACCCTTATGCGCCAGCCGGACTATCACCCAATCCCTGTTATTGGGAGTCCTGTTTCGTTTGGTTTCCCATCCGTCACCCATGTTCACTCCCCTGCCCGGCATGATGAGATTATCCATGTGGGAAAAGAACATATCATTACACAAAACAGACCTGGCGCCATTCGTTGCTGCCGCCAGGTTCACTATCTCGCTTGCATCAACCGTATTCCAGTCTTTGAATACTTCACCGTATACTTTTAATCTTGCCACGCCGCCATCAGGGTAAATATTCAACCGCAGGTGCGTATAAATGGAATGATCCTGTATCTCATAAAAGTTCTGCGAGCCCGGTTGCAACGGAGAGGTTGGAAGAATTTCTTTCCATGCTGCTTTTTCCCAATCAATAATATCGTAATCTGCCAATGAAATATTGCAGGCATCAATAGAAGCAAAGGGCGGATGGTTGCCGAGGAAATGATTAGTATCTATATCCACGCCATGTATCTTTCCCGAAGTGGCCAGTTGAATAATACACCAGTCGTGCCCGGGAGTTCTCTTTCTTCTCGACTCCCATCCATCCATCCACTTACCCCTGTCCGTATATTTATCGGCTATAAAAATTCCCCGGCCCGGTTTTATCAGGTTCTCCTTCCCTGCAAAAAAATCGTCGCTGCATTGCAATGTTTTGCCGCCTAATTTTTCTGCAGCAAGATCTGTAAGGTTGGTAAATGCAGGTGCCGTTGTATTATTCATGATATAAAACGCTTCCTTTATTCAAATGTAAAAACTTTCCGCCATCATAAACTTTTTCTCCACCTAACCATGTTTGTCCGACTACGCCATATAGTTCTTCATTAAGATAAGGGGTTATCTTGTGTTTATGATAAATCATGTCTTTTGTAACGGTAAATGATCTCTCCGGATCCCAAACCACAAGATCAGCATCATAGCCTTTCGCTATTTTACCTTTTGTTTTTAAGGGTGGCAGCAAAGCAGGCTTTTCACACAACCATTTCACTATATCCTGTAAACCGCAACCATGTTTTTTAGCCGCAGTCCACAAAACGGGCAAGGAAAATTGAACAGAAGAGATCCCTCCCCATGCTTTCATAAAATCGCCGGAGATCAATTCTTTCATGGCCGGCGGAGCCGGTGAATGGTCGGTGGCCACAAAATCTATAATACCCTCTTTCAACGCCTGCCATAATTTTTCATTGTTTGCTTTTTCTCTGATCGGAGGGGTGCATTTAAATTCTGTTTGCCCGTCTTTTATTTGTTCTGCTATAAAATATAAATAATGCTGGCAGGTTTCCACTGTTAATGGAAGACTTTTTTGTTTTGCCTTCACAATCTGTTCAATCGAATCTGCAGATGATAAATGCACAATATGGGTCCGGCAATTATACTCTTCACATAGGCGGATCATCAGGGCAATTGCGTCATCTTCCCATTTCTTCGGTCTTGAAGCAAGATAATTGCTATACAGCCGTTGCTGGTTGTTGGTTACTGGTTGCTGG
>JBGPKR010000065.1:0-16992 GCA_041486045.1 Chitinophagaceae bacterium
ATAAATTTAAATGTGATAAGGCTCAGGCAATACAGCATCGGGGAAAGGGATATAACAACAGCGGAGAATAAAGTTACAATCGACAGAGCTGCGGCAGGGAAACACCTTCAATCTGCTGAAGAGGCAATAAAAAAACTGCAACAATCACTGTCCCGGAAAAAGCCGCTGTAAAACAGCCAGGCACTTTGATGATAGCATTTGTTATAAAACAGATTATGGGAAAAATTCCGTTAAGTAAAGAGAGTGAATTTTTAGTCGGGGAAGAAAGGGTACTGAACTATGTCTTAGCCTCTTTATGCCTGGCGCTTTTTCTGTATGGCTTGGTTGATGCCATCAGGCGCCGTTTTATACACATCGATTACCAGAGTTTTGTTTTTGCGCTTGCCCTGGCGCCGGCATTTCTTTTTTTCAGGAAGGCCCGCAGCAGCAGGATTTATATCCGGGTAAATAAAACCGGTATTTATCATGATGAACAATTAGTGACCCGCTGGTCAAACCTTATCAAGGCATATATTGCCCAGAAAGAAAAGAAAAATTTTTTCAACATACAGGACAATTTTATACTGGTAGTGGAATACAGGAAAGAAGGTTTGCCGCAGGGTGCCCGGCGCAATATCCCGCTGACCAATACCCAGAACAAATCAGAAGAGGAAGTGCTGGAAGCAGTTAAGTTTTTCTGGAAAGAATACAGGAATGATGCGGGTATTTGAAATTGAATACATTCTTTCCACCAGGCATACCAATTAAAGAATGATTCCTCAGCTTTTGCTCAGCATCTTTTATTAAAGTGGATCATTTTCATCTGAGCTCGCAAAGTTCGCCGGGGAGTTTGGCAAAAATTCAATTTTCCCTGCGTTCCCCGGGTACGCTGCCTGATTTTTCTATGCAGGGTCACTACCGAAATAAGAGTGGTTTTTACGGAGTGCAATAACTATTCAAAGCAGAAAAACTTTGCCCGGTACTTTGTTGGCTTAATTGTTGAGAAGTTTTACCGGAATAAATTCAATCCTGATGAGAAGTTTTTTTCGCTTCACTGTTTTCCTTTCCTGCCTCCCGGTTTATTTTTTCATCCTTGCATCCTGCGGCAAGAATGCTGACGGTCAACCTGGTGGGGGCGGGGCTGCTGTATGTACTGCTACCAAAGCGGCGGCAGAGAACATACAGGTCTTCCCTGCGGATAACCCATGGAACCAGGATATATCAGCTGCAGCTATTGATCCCTACAACACACAGATCATTGCAGCCATTTCTTCTCCCGGGATAAAAGCAGATTTTGGAAGTGGCTTATGGCAGGGCGCACCCATCGGCATTCCTTATATAGTTGTATGTGGCAGTCAGTCAAAAACAGTTATCAATTTTACTGACTATGGAGATGAAAGCGATCCCGGCCCTTACCCGATACCGTTGACCGCTCCGATAGAAGGGAACGGAAATGGCGACTCACATGTTATTGCAGTGGATATAGAAAACAAAATACTTTATGAACTTTTTTATGCAAGGGTGAATGGCAATCATTGGGATGCATCTTCAGGAGCAGTCTTTGATCTCAGATCAAACCAGTTGCGGCCGGAAACATGGACCTCTGCTGATGCAGCCGGCCTGCCGATTTTTCCCGGGCTGGTACGGTATGATGAAATAGTAAAAGGAGAGATCGATCACCCGATACGTTTTACACTGACCAGCAATAATGTAAAACCTGCTTATATCTACCCGGCCCGTCATAAGGTAAGCAGTAGCGGCGGACAATACTCATTACCCTTTGGTGCAAGAATAAGACTGAAAGCAAATTTTGATATCAGTGGTTTTTCAGCTACCAATCAGATCATCCTCCGTGCTATGAAAAAATATGGATTGATACTGGCCGACATCGGCAGCAATCTATATATCAGCGGTGCACCTGATGAACGCTGGGATAATGACGACCTGCATCAATTGGGACAAGTGCATGGAAATAATTTTGAAGTGGTAAAATTCAATAATTGATTTCTTTCTTCATGCTGTTGCTCAATGAGTCAAATCATTCTCCGGCAACCATTAAACAGGGTTATCTCCATTTAAAAGCGAAATAGCTGCAGGGCTTATCAGTTGCATTACCGATGCCGTGCATCTTACCACTCCCGGCGATGTACAAATCACCGGGGCCAGCGTTATAAGTTTTTCCATCGATCGTCATTTCTGATTCACCATCGATCATTAAAATGATCTCGGTGTCCACATGCTGGTGGGGTGCATGGCTGGGCCCCTTGGATTTCAGGTAAGTGATATGCATTTCATAATTATCACACATAGCCGTGGGCCTCTCAAAATATTTTTTTGTGCCTTTGTTGTCTTTTTCGGTGTACCCTATTGAATCTGCATTCAGTAATAACGTGCCCCCGGCTTTTTGGCTTCGTTCCATATCCATTGGTTTTCGTGAACGGAACATAAATACATAATAAGTAACAGGGCTGTCGCCGGTATTTTCAAAGATTTGCATTTCATGTGGGGGTATCAGCAACACAGAGCCCGGGCCGAGCGTTGCTGTTTTATTACCAATAGTACATTTAAGAGAGCCTTCTTTAATAATGATCAGCTCTTCAATACTGTCCTGGGAATGGGCAGGCCTGGGCACAGCGCCTTTGTATTGGGTGCTGGCATGTATTTCAAAGTATTCAAATTCATTCGTGCTGCCTTCAGCAATTTTGCGGCTTTCCCGCTGCTTATCTTTTTTTACGGGCAATTCGTTCCAGTGATAAACAGCAGAAGGAATTGGCTGCAATTGTGCAAATGTGCTCATGACAATGGTTTGTAGCAGGATGGGAAGGATGATCCTCATAAAAAAAGTTGGTCTCCGAAGTTAACTTTTTTCTTCGTTTTGGCAGCTGTTTGGTAAATAACGCCATGTCTAAAACATTTTTTGGCCAATTATTTCAAATTCTTCATAGATTTAACAACGAACCTTCCTGCGCAAATGCCTGATTTAATTAACAACTAAAAAAATCTTTTATGAACCATCCATTTTGCAGCCGGCTTATGCTGGCAATTTTCATTTCTGCTTCTTTTATCGCCTGCAAAGGGAAAGATAAAGCCAAGGAGAATGAGGCAACTACCGATTCCACAAAAACCAGTGTGCAAACCACTGACAACAGCAACAATACAGCTGGCATGGATGCTGCGACAGTAGCCCCGAACTTTTACAAAGTAGTAGCCGACACACTCGGCATCCGCATGGTGGAAGTAAATTATAAACCCGGTGATTCATCAGCCATGCACTGGCATCCTGATTATGCTATTTATGCTGCCCAGGGAGGCAAGGTCACTTTTTATGCAAAGGATGGAAGCAGTAATGAGGTCACATTACCTACCGGCGTTACGCTGATCAAACCGGCTGAATGGCATGCTGCCAAAAACACCGGCACCAATCCAATCAAAGTGATACTGGTGGAAGTGAACCGTAGCGGGGCGATGGGCACTAATGATGCATCCACTGATGCAACAAAGGTTTCACCCGAGCTATACAAAACAGCAAATGATACCATGGGTATCCGTGTTATTGAAGTGAATTACAAACCCGGCCAAAGTTCCGGAGTACATTGGCATCCGGATGCTGCCCTTTATGTAATTGATCCCGGGACAGGTGAGTTTACTGGAAAAGATGGAAGCAAAAGAGTGCTGGATCTGAAAAAAGGAATGGCCATGATAGTACCAAGTGATACACATAGTGTCAAAAATATTGGTAAGACAACGATGAGAGCCATCCTTGTGGAAGTGAACAGGGCGATGAAATAAAATTTGTACGCTGCGGCCATTGCCCCGACGACACAGTCGGGGCAGGCCCGGTGTTTTTATACTGAGCCGCCTGCACCGGCCATGGCGGTGGTCAAAGTAGTATCCTCCACCAACCTTACGAATGGGAAGCACTTTCGCCAGCAGGTGATGACAGCAGTCAGTGATAATGTTAATAAGCATCATGGTGAGTGTTTGCAGCTGCATTTATATTTACAAACAGCAATAATTAATTTTATGATAAAAGACAAAACGATCATTCTGCATACTTATAATGATCTGCAGGAAGCTAAAATGATCCAGGATAAACTCAAAGCAAACGGAATTGAGTCTTACCTGGAAAATGAAAATGTAATGGGCCTGGATCCGGTTGGAGGGGTTGAGTTAAGAATATTTGAAAAAGATAAAGAAGCAGCGGAAAAAATCATTACCGGGTAAATCAGTTTCCCTGCTGCCTTTACTGACCTGCTGGCTGTTTGGTAATTAACCTGTCTGTTATCAGGAACGCAAGCCGCGGTTGAATAAAGAAAAAAATCAACTTGATGTAAATAGAACTATAGCCTCGTGAATGTGTCGTATAATACTTTGTAAGAATCCCCGGTCTTTTTCCAGATGAGGATGAACCTTACATTTGATTGCCCGCCTGAACCAAAAGACAGGTAGGATCTTCCCCGCTGGATGACGATCCTGTCATAATCCTCGATTTTGTCTGTTTCCAGTTTCCAGCCGGCTGATTTATCTTTTAAAGACATCCAGTAACCATCAATATCCTTTCTCCCGGTCACATTCATTCCACCTCCGATGATAGTGGCACTGTCGAGGTAATAAGATGCAATCGTCAGCATGTTATTCCCATTGAATTCCTTTTCCATTTCTTTGGTCAGGGCATTTATTTTATCAGCTGCATTTGATTGAGCATGACTTACAACAGGACCAACTAACAGGGCAAACAGGAGTATTTTATTTTTCATGATCGTTTATTTTGCCACAAGCTATCTCCATTCCCCGGTTTCCCGGGTTAACTGAGGTTAATTATAGTTATAACATCCGCAACCCGTTGAATGCTGTTCAACTGATATTTGTGTAAACCGGCTTTGTTAGCAGCCTCAGCATATTTACTGCAAGAATAAAGAGGATGGGAGCCGTCGCCAGGCCCGGGGTATATGAACCTTCTGTAATTGCCCACACAGAATGTCCGATGCCGTTAATAAGTTCCATGATACTCCAGAACCATAAGAAAGGCTTTACTGAAAAGTTTTTGCTGAATGTAGCCAGCCAGGTCAGCATCAATACAATGAACAGGCTGACATTGATGATGATAAACCCGGTTTTCAAATTTGTGGAAACAAGACCACTAAGGAATGTGGCCGGTGGATATACATCCCAGAGTTTCCCGATGGATTCTTCAATAGAATGGAGGCCCTGCACCAGTGCAATCAGGAGAAAAGTTATCCGGATTGATTTATTCATTATCATAAATCTACGACAGCATTGGAATAAATATTTGCCTTCGGTTATAATTCATTACCTAATGGGTGGTCATGACAGAAATAAAGTCAATTAAAAAGTGGCAGATCATCAGCACTTTTATGTTCCTGTATTTCTGATAATGCCACGCAAAGATCAGCCCGATAAAAAGGGGATTGATCATTTGTGCCAAACTACCATAAGAGTAATGGGCCAATCCGAAAAGAAGCGAGGAAATAAGGATAGTGAGCCATGAGTTCTTTAAAAACAGCTGCAGCCTGGGCATCAAATATCCCCTGAAAAGCAATTCTTCCATGATACCGGCTGAAAGGGTCGTAAACAGGAGTAACGGTTTATTCTTCCAGAGGAGCTGCAACATTGCTTTCAGTTTGTCGCTATTGTCCCAGCCATAATAAGTTTCTATCTTATGAAGGATTCCTGCTACAAGTACAATAGCAGCCAGAATAGCTGCAATGGAGATCAAATAAAACAGGAAAGAAGATTTTTTTTCAGACCACAAAAGAAAATTTTGTTTTTCCACTTTCAGCACATAGATATAGATCATCAATAAATAAAACCAGAGGACCAGCCTTGAATAGAAAAATGAATTTGCCGTAGAATAGCCGGTAGTTCCGGATTGCGCTAAAAGTTTTGTCCTGACAAGGGAAATTATTATGTACAGGAGTACAGAGAGCAACAGGCCCGCAATGATGATTGAAGGTTTTGTTTTTATCGGGGTACTGGTCATCGAAGCTGTTTTACTAAAATGATCATTATTATTTCCGGCATAGCTCTGCTATCTGTTAAAGGCAGGCCCGGGACAGCAATTCCGGAATCAAGCTACGATTAAAGTGTATTAGTTGCGACTTATTTTGACAGATGGTAAGTTCGCATGGTTTGTATCCATTAAAATCCTTTTGCTGAAACGGGTTGAAGTTGAATTTTAGATTTTTTATTTACACTCTATTCTTTTCCTCTAATGCTGCTGTTTTTTCAATTCAGTAGTTGACTCCTGGCTGAAATCAATTCTTCAGAATCCCTTTGAGGATTTATAAAGAGGTTCATCCATAAATGGTTGATTTCTCAAACGGGAACCGGTGGCTTTAAAAATAGCATTGGCCACAGCAGCACCGGTGGGGGGCAGGGCCGGTTCTCCCAGCCCGGTTGGATCTATTCCATTATCAATAAAATGTACTTCTACTTCAGGAATTTCTTTTATGCGTATTAGCCTGAACTGGTCAAAATTATTTTGTTCCGGCGCCCCGTCTTTAAATGTCAGTTTGCCAAACATGGCATGTCCGTATCCATCCACAATACCACCCATTACCTGATGAAGAGCCCCGCTTTTATTGACAACTTCCCCGCAATCTACCACAGCATATATTTTTGTAACAACAGGTCTTCCTGCATTTAGGACCACTTCGCAAACCTGCGCTACATATGTAGCATGCGAAAAATAAACACTGAACCCCTGCGAGACCCCGCTTTTTGTTCCCCATCCTGATTTTTCAGCTACCCGTTTGATCACGGTTTCCATCCTGTCAATATTATATTTGATAGCGCCAACAGGTTGCGTTCTTGCCTTCTGTAAAAGTTCTAACCGGAATTGAACCGGATCTTTTCCGGCAGCCAAAGCCACTTCATCCAGGAAACTCTGTTCGGCAAATGCTAAAAAGTTACTGACAGGGGCCCTCCATGGACCAGTGGTGATAGGGGATGTATGTTCAGCCGAATCAATCAAAAGATTTTCAACAGCACCGGAAGGAAAACAATCTTCCCGGGTTGAGTTGCCAACATTAATTCCCACACCCCTTAGTTTATAGCCGATCATGTTTCCTTTACCGTCCAACGCCGCTGCAAAACGGTATCGCACAGCAGGCCGGTAACTTCCACCCGTCATATCATCTTCTCTTGACCATGTTACTTTAACGGGCTTTTTGATGATACTGGATAATTCAGCAGCTTCGAGCACATAATCGAATTTAAGCCGCCTTCCAAATCCCCCGCCAAGTCGCGTGATCTCAACTGTAATTTTCTTTTCAGGAATGTTTAAAAGTTTTGCAACGGCTGCACGGGCACTGCCGGGTGTTTGTGTGGGGCCGATCAATTCCACAGCATCCTCCCGCACATCTGCAAAAAAATTCATGGGCTCCATCGGGTTATGCGGAAAGAAGGGACATTGGTATTCACTTTTAATAATTTTCGCAGCATTGGCAAAAGCAGTTTCTGCATCACCGTCTTTTCTGCGCTGGGTCGTCTTACCACTGTCTAAAAGGGAAAGCAGTATTTGATTATGGTCTGATGTGCTCTCTGTATTCCCGTCTTTCTCATATTCTATTTGCACAGCATTTCTTGCTTTCATGATCTCCCAGGTGGAATTACCTACGATGGCCACATTATTTTTAAAAGTAATTACATCAATGATTCCAGGCATTGTTTTCGCAGCAGCAGCATCTACTGATTTAATTTTTGTACCAAAAGCAGGTGGACGCTGGATCATCGCAAACAGCATTCCTTCCCTGTAAAAATCCAAACCAAAAATTCCTTTACCTGTGATGATCTTTTTATTTTCAACATTCCTGACAGCAGTGCCGATGATCTTAAAATCTTTCCGGTTCTTAAGAGGTACATTAGCAGGAACGGTTAGTTTAGAAGCGTCTTCAGCCAGTTCACCATAACCCGATGCATTTCCTGTATTTGCATGTATAACAAAACCATTGCTGGTAGTGCATTCTGCAGCATCAACATTCCAGCGTGCGGCCGCGGCTGCTACTAATAAATGCCTGGCGGAAGCGCCTGCAACACGCAGTCTTTTATAGGAGTGGGGGATGGCTCCGCTGCCACCTGTTAACTGGCGTTCAAATTTTTCTGAATTCAGCGGGGCCTGCACCACTTTTACTTTGTTCCAGTCTGCATCCAGTTCCTCAGCAACGATCATGGGGAATGAAGTCATGATGTTCTGACCCAATTCAGGATTGGGTGAAAAAATAGTGATCGTGCCGTTAGTTCCTATTGACAAATAACTATTAAAACCCAGTTCGCCAGCAAAGTTAGCCTGGGTCATGATTACCGGTGTCTCCGCTTCCGCACTGAACCAGCTAAACCCCAACAATAAACCTCCGCCGGTAACGGATGTTATTTTAATAAAGCCTCTCCGGCTGCTGTTATGTAATGTTGACATAAATTACATTTTTGTGCTCGCCAGTTTTACGGCTTCCCGAATACGATGGTATGTCGCACAACGGCATAGATTCTCCTGCATGGCATCATCAATTTGCTGAAGGGAAGGTTTAGGATTACGTTTTAAAAACGCGGCGGCTGTCATGATCTGTCCGGCCTGGCAATACCCGCATTGAGGCACATCCAATTCATCCCATGCCTGTTGTAAGGGATGATCCCCGTTTTCTGACAAACCTTCGATCGTTGTGACCTTTAATGACTTTACTCTCGAAACAATGAACACACAGGATTTGACAGCATTATCATCAACAAGTACCGTGCATGCCCCACATTCTGATATACCACAGGAATATTTGGTACCCACCAAACGAAGATGATCCCTGAGTACCCATAAAAGCGGCGTATCGGGTGCTACATCAACCCAGTATTCTTTTCCGTTGACCTGGAGATTATAAATGGCCATATTTTAAAAAAATCTGAGCTTAAAGTTATGCAAAACTAATCGCTCAAAAAAAATCAAAAAAACCGGCTCCTTCAAAATACCACTTTCGGGGTATTGCAAACTATTGAAGAAATAGTACATTCATATCAGCATATAACCTTTTGCTTTAAACCTAAAATTCACTGACATGAAAAAATATTATTCATCCTTTTTTTACAAAAGGAACAGGGTAACGATAACTGTACTGTTACTGGTGACAGTTTTGTTTTTTTCCGCATTCAACAGTAATAAAAATACATACAAGACCGGTTATCCGGGTTATAAACCCCAGCCCGGCGAGAGCAGTTTATTGACCATTGCAGAAATTAATGATGCCGCCGACAGAAAGAATATAGAGATACGGTTTTATGAAAGGGCTGCCATTTTCAGCATTGATAAAAATAGCAAAGCCTATACTGACAACAGGGTGCTGCTTGCTGAAGCGAGAAAAAGCAACAATCCCATGAAGTTTGTAACCGACGGTAAAACCAATACTATCCTGCGCATAGAAAAAGCCAGCGATGCAGAAATAAGGGCTTATAACACAGGTGATGGTCCGAACAGCCCAAAAATGAAAATTACCGGGGTTGCCCCGCTGAAGATTGACCTTTCCAGGATTGATACCAGCAGTTTTAACAAGGTAGAGAAGCAATATTATTTTCCTGTATTCAGGTTATGTACCAATGTAGTGCCTGACTATGCCACATTGGTTTCTATTTTTAACGATTGCGCAAGCCAGGGATGCAATAATCCCCCTCCGTACACGATCACAAACTGTATCCCTTTTCAGTATGTTAGAGATGGTTGTTATGCAAGGGCACATAAAATGCGCCAGATGATCATGAAAAAGTACGGTTACTGCGTAGAAAAGGTCTTTAGTTTCGCCGAAGGAGCTCCCAATAGACTTGCCGTAAGAGCAAATATGTGGGGCGGATGTTGTGTGGAATGGTGGTACCATGTTGTGCCTTTGTTGCGGTTGAATGTGAAGTTTAAAAACATCAGTTTCCAGGTTTGTTATGTGATTGACCCCGGCATGTTTACTACGCCTGTTACACTTTCTACCTGGCTGCAGGCACAAAAAAATACAAGCTGCAACGCTAATGCCAATGTAACCTCTTACAGCATACAACCCGGTACCGCCTATTGGCCCATGGGCAACAGTTCAACTTTTGGTACCGACCCTAACTATACACAAACTGAACAGACACTGATCAACTATAAGAACCTTGTTACCTGTAATTAAAATATGAGCCATCCCAGCAGCATTTTGTTTTCAATGATCCGGGGTTATAAAAAGTATAGCCCCGGATTATTGATTATATTTATTTTGCTGTCATCAGCAGGTAGTGCCATGCCAAAACAACAAACAAGTCTAAGCGATACAATTCCCCCGCAATTATATACAGTAGCAGATATTGTTGCCTCACCGGGCGATACCGCCTATTACGAGATCACTTTTTTCCAGTCGGCCCGTTTTTATAAACTGATGCGGAAAAATAAAAATTGCAGCAGGGCTTTGCAGTTACTGAAGCAGTCAAAAAAGCATAAGCGGCCCGTACAGGTTATTCTTACAGAAAAGTTTGGTGACATCATTGATGATGTCAGGAAAATTAAAAAATAAAAGGATCTCCTGCGTGGAGGGTTTGGGCAGAAATCCGGGCCGCTGTAACGAAAACATCAATTGGATAAAGATCAATCTGTGTATGCATTTACATAAGCCTGCAATTCATCCCTGCTTGACTGGTTATTGAGTAAATCATACAACTGGCTGAAATTGGCCCGGTCTGTAATACAGCGGTAAGATAATTTGGCCAACTGCAGCCTGTTGCTTTCCAAAGACACCAATTCAATTAATTGCCTTGCCTGGCTGCAATTGAAATAATAATTGCCCGTGTTAAATGTGTTGCTGATCGAGGTCATTTTTGCGCCGGGTAAAAATTGCAATTGGATGTTTTGGTAAAGGATATTAAAGTCGGCATCTGCCATCGCCACTTTATAACCGGTGCCTCCGCCGGTATAATTTGCTACATAAGCCGCCAGTTCATTTTTGGCGGACTGTGAGCTGAGTAAACTATATACCTGGCTGAAATTAGCAGGATCAGTAATACTACGATAGGATAATTTGGCTAATTGAAGCCGGTTGCTTTCAGCGCCGACAAGTTGAATCAGCCGGCTTGCCTGGTAAGTGGTAAAATAGTTATTGCTATTATTGAAAGCATTGGTCAAAGAAGTCATCTGGGCGCTGACGGGCCATTGTTGCTGGATGCTTTGGTATAAATAATTAAAACTGGCATCCGTCATGGCAATACCGGTAGTACCACCTTCCTGGTAATTGTTTACATAGTTCTCCAATTCATTCCTGCTTGCCTGGCTTTTGAGCAGTTCATAAACCTGGTACAAATTATCCCTGTCCACAATACAGCGATAGGATAATTTGGCTAATTGAAGCCTGTAGCTTTCAGCGCTGACTATCTGAATAAGCCGGCTTGCCTGGTAGGACGTAAAATAGTTATTGCTGCTATTGAAAGCATTTGTCAATGAATTCATTTGGTTGCTTACCGGCCATTGCTGCTGAATGGTTTCGAATAAGCTGTTAAAGCTGGCATCAGACATGGCCCCATTAATATTGTCATCGACATTATAATTATAATTGTTCACGTAGGCCTCTAAAGCATCCCTGCTGGCCTGGCTGTTGAGCAGGTTATATATAAGGTTAAAATTGTTCGGGTCTGCAACAGTACGGTAAGATAATTTTGCCAGTTCAAGCCTGTAGGTTTCACTATTTACCTGTTGAAGCAATAGCGATACCTGTGAACAGGAAAAATAATTATTCGTGCTGTTAAAGGCATTGATGATCACGGTTCTTTTCCCATTGGTTGTCCGCTGGTATTTTACATTATTTAATAAATTGGTAAAAGCGGCTGTATTCATAACCGGTCTATTACCATGGTTTTGGAATTTCATTTTTTCAATTAATTCCAAACTCCCGTTTACATTTACATTGATCAGCATGTCATACCTGCGGCGAAGATTAAATATGGTAGAAATTTTTTCTGACCCCCTGGCATTTTGGTCTGTACGTGTAATCTGGAAGGTATGTTGCCCGCTTTCCAGATCGTCGATTTCAATTGTCGTTTTACTGCCAATAGCAGCGTTATTAATAAGATTATAATCTTTCCCGTCCACTGTTATTTGCAGGGTTTTATTACCGTTAACAGTAATAGTTACAATACTTCTATTGATATATTGTGCCAAAACAGACAAAGTTGTTAATAAGCTTACGAAAAATATGGATACGCGTTTCATAATAATTATTTTTTGATTTTACTTGTATTTAAAACAAGACGAAGTTATTGAATGTACTTTTTGATATTTATGATATTGGTTACTTGCTTTTATGATAATTATTACCAGCCGTTATTATTTCCTTCCGGCCCGGTTTATGAAAAAAATTGACAGCATTTTTTAATAGTTGTTTTCACTTCTAACACAATTGATATGCCAGGCTGAGGCATAATGACGATTAGAATGATGTTGCAAAGATGCCCCATCCTGATCTCCCTGGTGTTATATTACTTTACAAAAAAGTTACATCATTCACACATTTGAGGGGGGGTAGATAACGGGGTCTCATCTAATGACAAAAAGAACGGCGTAATCATATAATATTGGACCTTTTCTATCATCCCGGTCATTCCTGGAAAGACATGGCAACTTTGTAAAATATAATTACAGCCAACCTGATTTCCTGAAAAAATAATATAGAGTGATACAAATAGCAAGGGTAACGGATATGACCACGAAATAGGCATAGTGCCACTGGAGTTCGGGCATAAATTTAAAATTCATGCCATAAAAACCCGCTATCATGGTTGGAACCGCTATGATAGCTGCCCAGCCGGCAAATTTTTTGGATACATCGCTTTGTGCAATGGATAGCAGTGAAAAGTTTGCCTCCATGGCGCTGTTCAATAACTCACGGGTATTATCAACCATTTCATTGATACGTATCACATGATCATACACATCCCTGAAATAAGGCCTTGTTTCTTCCGATATGCATTTGATATCAAAACGCATCAACCGGTTGCAAATATCAACCAATGGTGATACGGCCCGTTTTACTTCCAGTAATTCCCTTTTCAGGTCATAGATCTGTTCGGTGGTTTCACGGGTTGGTTTCTCTTTGAAGATCTTTGATTCGATGACTTCCAATTCCTGCTCCAGTTCATGCACCACGGGGAAATAGCGGTCAACAATAAAATCCATGACAGCGTATAATACAAAACCCTGGCCTTTGCTTAGGTGTTCCGGCTCCGCTTCGCATCTTGCCCTTACTTCCGTATAGGGAGTGGAAGAGCCATGCCGCACGACGACAATAAAATTATCCCCTACAAAAAAATGCGTTTCGCCAAACTCAGTATGGTGTTCCTGGTTCATTTGCGCCGTACGCAATACAACAAATATGGAATTGCCATATTGTTCCAGTTTGGGCCGCTGGTGGGCCACATGCGCATCTTCCACCGCCAGTTCATGGAGTTGAAAACGGGTTTGCACCCGGTTAAGGATATCTTCGGAGGGCTCAAACAGGCCTATCCATACAAACTGGTTTTCCTTATTCAGGTAATTGCCAACATCACTGAGGTTTACATCGGCCACCCGCAGGCCGCCTGCATAAGCGACGCAGTTTACAATTTCTTTCATGGGAAATAAATTGATGCAGAAAGGTAATACTAAATCCCAGCGAAAATTACAAAAAAAGGGATTCCCATTCTTTCTATGCTGTAACTGTCCATGTGAAAAGAGAACGTGAAAAACAGTGAATAACTTCCGAAACTAAGAGATCTTTATGCAATTAATTCAATAACTTTATGCCAGATTGAAAAACAAATGAAGAGGCTCTCTTTACTGATATCATTTCTGTTTCTTGCTGCAGGCGCTTATTCCCAGGAATTAAGTCTTGTTACTTTTTCAGGAGGGGCAACTCTTTCTTCTTTTTCTTTTCGTACCGACCAGGAAATTATCATACGGATATCGGAGGAAGGAAAACTGCTGGAATGGGGAACTGACCCGGGGCCCGGGAGATATTATTATGATCCGAAAAAACTGCAGCCCTATTTGGGAAGGGTAGAATATTTTGGACAGGAATATGACTCCGTCTTCAGGGGTAAGGTAAAAAGCATCGGTACCTGCACGTTCACCTATTATGACAAATATGAATCAGAGACGAAGATCGGGAAGCTGAAGACTATCGGCCGTGTTGCTGTTGATTATTATGACAATTATGAAGATGCGGCTTATAAAGGAAAATTAAAGTTCGCCGGCACTGTTTTATTCAGTTATTATTCCTCGTTCGAAAATGAAGCATTCAGGGGGAAATTAAAATCGCTTAATTCCAGTTCTATTACTTATTATTCCACTTTCGATGATAAAGCCATTAAAGGAAAGATCAAAAGCATTGGCAGTTTTGAATATACCTGGTATTCTTCTTATGACCGGTACCGGGGTGGATTGAAGTCCGGCTCTGTTACACAGACCATAAATGGGATTACTTATATAATCCTGTGATAGAAAACAGGCCATACTGCACGCAGTTTGCCTCAAATTTTAATAAATAACTACCTTTACTGCAAAGCAAATATAATATGAGAAAGTCCTTTTTCTTCGTCGCCGCCATTTTGATTGTTGTATTATCCACCGGCAATGAAGCCCGGGCACAGCAGTATAAATTACGGCAGGTAAATAATATGATGGGGATGAAGACTGAGTCTACCATCTATGTAAAAGGCATGCGGAAAAGAACTGAACCCGGTAGTGTGGTGGGTATGCCTGCCCAACCTGTAACCATTGAACAGTGCGATCTGCAACGCACCATCAAGATAAATGATAAGAAGAAGCTATATTTTATAGAACCCTTTTCAAAGGAAACAGAGGAAGTAATAGATGAGGATGCAAAACCCGTTACCCCTGTAAAAAATAAGCCTGTTGCTCCTGTAACAAATTCACAAACCGGTGGGGTTATTAATATGTGGTATAACATTACTGACACAGGCGAACGGAAAAAAATGTATGGCTTCACCGCCAGGCATGTTTGGACTTCTCAAAAAATAAAGCCCTCCCCGAACGCCTGTTCCATGAAGGATAGCATCATTATTAAAACAGACGGCTGGTATATTGATTTTCCCCAGTTTAATTGCCCGGTGCAATACCGGCCCTCCAAGGCATCGATGCCCCCAAATGAAAGGGTACAACCTGAATGTAAAGACAAGTTTGTAAACCATCGTAGCGGAAAAGGGAAGCTGGGCTTTCCTTTAACTGAAACCAGAACAATAATCATGGGAAATAAAACTTCCCAGACGAGTGAATTTGCAACCACTATCGAAACGCTGGAGCTTTCAACTGCAAAACTGGATTCGATGTTATTTGAAATTCCGGCAGGTTATAAAGAAGCAACAAATGAAAATGAACTGCAGGAGAAGTTTGATATGAATGAAATGATCAATCAGTATAAGAATAAGGACATGGTTAACCAGCAGGAAACTATAAGCAGCGAAGATCAAAAAAGAGAAGGGGTGATCCGGATCGGTGTATATGAGCCTAAGGGCGATGACCAGTTACAGGCTTCCGCATTACAGCAGCATATGGTTAAATCATTGAAAGAAGGAAATATAGAAGCCGTGGCCATTCAATCTGAAGAAGATGCAAAAAAATATAATTGTGATTACACGCTGGCAAGCGATTTTATAAAAATCAAATCAGCCAGTAAAGTTGGGGGTTTACTGAAAGCTATTAAAAATGCAGACCCCAATGCCTCATCATCATTTAATATTGAGGTTGCACAAACCCTCGTAAAGTTATACGATGGATCGATCCGTTTGAAACCCCAAATAAATGGAAAGTATGAGGGGAAAATAGATGCTGCTGCCGAAAAAGCATTGGATGATGGATGTAACCAGGTACTAAAAGAATTAAAATAGCAGGTCACATGATTCTTTTCGTCCGAGTCTTAATCTGCCTTTTCAGGCGATCTGCAGATAGTCCTGGTGCCCTGAACAAGCAAATGGACCAGGATTTGTGGCCTGCTATCTGTCGTGTTCAACATATAAATAAGAACTGGCAGTTGGATGCATCAACGAAGCGGTACCTGATCGTTAATGCTGCATAATGTTAGGGTTATAGATTCAGCCACTCATGACATCGACTCATACACTTATTATCGGCGCCAGTGCAGCCGGGCTTGCTTCAGCGGCTTGTTTGCAAAAGGAAGGTATAGCGTTTATTGTATTGGAAAAATTTCCACAGGTAGCCAACAAATGGAGAAATCATTACGACCGCCTGCATCTGCATACCAGCAAAAAATGGTCAGCGCTGCCATTTAAAAACTTTGATAGTTCCCTGCCCAGGTATCTTTCCCGCCAGGATGTGGTCAATTACATGGATAATTATGAAAAAGAATTAAACATCCATCCCTTATTTAACACAGAAGCAGTATCGGTAAAAAAAGCAGGAGACCACTGGATAACTGAAACGAATAACGGGAACTTTCAATCAAGGTTCGTGATAGTGGCAACCGGTATGAACAATCAACCAAAAACCCCCGGATTTGAAGGAATGAATTCTTTTAAAGGAAAGGTTTTTCACAGTTCACAATACAAAAACGGTGCTGCATTTGCCGGCAAAAATGTTTTGATAGTCGGCTTTGGTAATTCAGGTTGTGAACAAGCCATTTGCTTACACGAACATGGCGCCTTTCCCTCGTTATCTGTTCGTTCCGGGGTGAATGTTCTGCCGAGGGATATTTTCGGTTTTCCCGTTTTGGAAATAGGCAAGCTTACTTCCGTATTACCGGCACGAATGGCTGATAAATTAAATGCCCCTTTAATCAGAATGCTGGTAGGTGATATTACAAAACTGGGCTTGCGAAAATCAAAATACGGGCCACGGGAACAAATAGAGAAACAAAAAAGGGTCCCGTTGCTGGATATTGGCACTATCAAACTTATTAAACAGGGACATATAAAAGTCTATGGGGATATTCTGAAAATAGAGGGCAACAGGGTTTATTTTGAAAATAACAGGCAACAGGATTTTGATGCTAT
>JBGPKR010000066.1:0-16857 GCA_041486045.1 Chitinophagaceae bacterium
AAGCAGTTCGCCCATCAGTCCCTGGAAAAAAACAGCGATATAAGCCGGTGGCGGCGCCTGCGGGCTTAGCATCATTTTAAAGATGGCAACTATTAAAGTGGCTTTGATGATAGCTCCTTTTGCAGGGACATACCATGCAAGGAGTGAAATACAAACAACGGCACAACTGCCGATGACCAAACCCGATACCGGGATCTTAAAAGTGAAGATGATACTGCCCAGCAGGGCTTCACACAATACCCATAATGCAATAAGACGGTAGTAAATAAAGGAAGGGGTTGATGAGACAGCAGGATTCATTGACGCAATTATAGTAACTTTAAAGATTACAATTAAAATTACATTGATTCGGTTTATTCTCAATGAAAAAGAAATAGCAACGGACCTGCCTCCCGGCATGGTATTGCTGGATTTTATCCGTTATCATCAGCATTTAATGGGAACCAAGATCGGTTGCCGGGAAGGTGATTGTGGCGCCTGTACTGTATTGGTAGGCGAAATGCTGAATGGTGAATTGCGTTATGAATCCATGACCTGTTGCCTGGTGCCGCTCGGAAATGCACAGGGCAAACATATAGTAACCATCGAAGGAATTAATTTTTCAGATACACTTAATCCTGTGCAGCAGGCCATGGCCGATGCAGGAGCCACTCAATGCGGGTTCTGCACACCGGGCTTTGTGGTATCGCTGGCAGGTTTTTGTTTAAGTGAAGCAGCGCCAACTCAACAAGACGCCATCGCTGCAGTAGATGGAAACATCTGCCGCTGTACCGGCTATAAATCCATTGAAAGAGCAGCGGGCAAAGTAGCTGAAATGATGAAAGAAAAAAACGGCGAGGATGTGACAACATTTGTAGCTAAGAAAAAAATACTGCCAGAATATTTTGCGACAATAAAAGAGAAGCTCCAATCTTTAGTGAACGCCGGACTAACGACTAACGACTCACGACTAACGACTCATCTTATTGGAGGAGGCACCGACCTTTATGTTCAGAAACATGATGAAATGACGAATGCTGATATCCGCTTTGTCTTTGATGAGCCGGCCATGAACAGAATTGTAAAGGAAAACAATAAATGTTTCATTGGCGCATCAGCCACGGTCAGCGATCTGATGAACTCATCAATTATCAATGAAGCTTTCCCTGACTTTCATCGCTATGCTAAATTAGTTTCTTCCACTCCCATCCGTAATATGGCAACGATCGCCGGGAATTTTATCAATGCTTCGCCGATCGGTGATCTCACTATTTTCTTTTTAGCCCTGGATGCACAGTTGAACCTCACCCCCAACCCCTCTCCACCCCGTGGAGAGGGGAGCAATGCCGTCTCCGGAAGAGAGATTCCGTTACGGAGTCTTTATAAAGGGTATAAACAACTGGATAAAAGTCCCGATGAGATCATTGAAAAAATATGGTTTGAGTTACCAGGCAAGAATTCGTTATTCAATTTTGAGAAAGTAAGCAAGCGGACAAATCTCGATATTGCCAGTGTGAATTCAGCTATCAGCATAACCATGAAAGGGTCTGAAATAGCAATGGCAGGGGTATCAGCCGGTGGGGTAGGCCCGGTGCCGATGTATTTGCAGAAAACATCTGATTTTTTAAAAGGCAAAAAGATAAATGAAGAAACAACGAACGGAGCTATTGAAGTAATGAAGACAGAAATTTCACCGATCAGTGATGCAAGGGGAACAAAGGAATATAAAACGCTGTTGCTTGGGCAATTGATAAAGGCACATTTCATGGTATTCGGCTTGGGCCAGTCATAAGACTCTTGTCATTCTGAGCGAAGCGAAGAATCTCAAACATTAATGCTTTTGAGATACCTAGTTCCCCGGCATGACAATCAAAAAAAACAATGAAGAATATTGATTCATACACTCATGTCCGCGGCGAATCGGTTTACCTGGATGATATACCGGTCGTAAACAGTACGCTGTATGCAGCAGTATTTGATTCACCCGTTGCACATGGGAAAATAAAACTTCTTGATACCCTTGGGGCGCTTGCTATCCCGGGAGTGGTAAGAATTTTTACGGTAAAAGATATTCCGGGTGAAAACCAGATCGGCGGCATTATACCTGATGAAGAATTATTAGCCGGCACCCATGTTCATTTCTGTGGAATGCCCGTCGCTTTAGTTGTTGCTGTATCAGAAGAAGTCGCAAGAGCAGCAGTGAAAAAAATAAAAGTGGAGATAGAGCCATTGCCGGTTATTACTGATCCAAGAGAGGCAAAAGAAAAAGGGGAATTGATCATTCCGCCAAGAACATTTCAGCTTGGTGATACAACAAATGCATGGAATCAATGCGAATATATTTTTGAAGGCAGGACTGAAACCAACGGGCAGGAACATTTATATATCGAAACACAGGGAGCTTATGCTGTGCCGCAGGAAAACGGGGCGATAAGAATTTATTCTTCTACGCAGGGTCCAACAGCCGTTCAACGGACTGCTGCAAGAGTATTAGCCCTTCCGATGAACCAGGTGGAAGTAGATACAACCCGCCTTGGGGGCGGATTTGGTGGCAAGGAGGACCAGGCCACCACCTGGGGAGTGATGTGTGCACTGGCATCTTATCATTTAAAGAAGCCTGTAAAATATTCCCTTCACCGGATGGAAGATATGCGGATGACAGGCAAACGGCATCCTTATTCTTCTGATTTTAAGATCGGGTTGAATAAAGAGTTAAAGATCATTGCCTACGAAGCAACTTTTTACCAGAATGCAGGTGCTGCTGCTGATCTTTCCCCGGCAGTGATGGAAAGAACATTGTTTCATTGCACCAATTCTTATTTTGTTCCGAATGTAAAAGCAACAGCTTACAGTTGCAGAACTCATTTACCGCCAAACACAGCTTTCCGCGGATTTGGCGGACCGCAGGGAATGTTTGTGATCGAAGCGGCGATCGCTAAAGCGGCAGAGGAATTAAAGATCCCTGCTTCAGAAATTCAACAAAGAAATTTATTAAAGTCCGGCGATGAATTTCCGTATGGCCAGAAAGCAGAAAGCGAAGCCAATGAATGCTGGAATAAAACAAATGAACTATATAATATTAAAAAGCTGCAAAAAGAAACAGGTGATTTTAATGCAGCTAATAAATTGTATAAAAAAGGAATGGCATTAATGCCCATCTGTTTTGGCATTTCGTTTACCAAAACGCTGATGAACCAGGCAAGATCACTGGTACATGTTTATACCGACGGTAGTGTTGGAGTAAGTACCGGGGCTGTGGAGATGGGGCAGGGCGTGAATACTAAAATGCGGCAGGTGGCAGCAAAAGTTTTTTCCATTGATCCTTCCCGGGTAAAAATAAATACTACCAACACTTATCGGATTGCCAATACATCACCGACCGCTGCCAGCGCTGCTGCCGATCTGAATGGTAAAGCAACAGCGATCGCCTGCAACCATATTTTGCAAAGATTGAAACAGGTGGCCGCTGATGAACTTAAGGTCCCTGTTGATGTTATTGAGATAAAAAACGAATTGGTTTATGCCGATGGAAAGAAAATGGATTGGGACTGGAAAAAATTAGTAATGGCCACTTATGTCAAACGGATCAGTTTATCTGAACTGGCACATTATACACCCCCGGGTATTCATTACGACCTGACAAAAGAAAAAGGGCATCCCTTTGCCTACCATGTTTACGGAACAGCCATCATCACCGTAACGATAGATTGTCTCCGCGGGATTTATGTAGTGGATGCTGTGAAAGCGGTGCATGATTTTGGCAGCAGTATGAATACAATGATCGACATGGGGCAATGTGAAGGCGGCATCGTTCAGGGTATCGGCTGGATGACGATGGAGGAGTTGCTCTATAACAGGGAGGGGAAATTAATGACGAATGCTTTATCAACTTATAAAGTGCCGGATATTTATTCTGTGCCCCAAGAAATAATTATTCATCCGTTAGAAACCGGGAAAGACAACCTGGCTATCTTCCGGAGTAAAGCGGTGGGTGAGCCGCCGCTGATGTATGGCATCGGCGCTTATTTTGCATTACGCAATGCAATAAAGGCGTTTAATCCTTCAGCTGATATTTTGTATGATGCGCCGATGACAGCAGAGAAGGTACTGATGGCATTGTACGCTGATAGAGCCAAAAAAATAACCGTATGATCCTGATGGCCCGGAAAATTTTACCGCACTCTCCGGTATTAAAGGATGAATGGTTTTTATTCCACGCCCTTGTTCAGTAACTTGACTGTTGGAAAAACCGCCATGATATTTATTTATATTTTTATTGCTTTAATTGTTACACTGCTGTTGGTTTCAGCGCTGATGCCAAAGATTTACAACGTAGAAAAAACGGGTATAATAAAAAAACCAGTTACAGAAGTGATGAGCCGGGTGGCTAACCTGAATGATTATGCCCTGTGGAATCCATGGCAACAATCAGCACCGGCTTCTTCCAGGACCATTACCGGCACGGCAGGTACCCCGGGACATAAATATGCCTGGCAGGGAAAAAAGATAGGCACAGGAAGTTTAACCCTGAGAAGTATTGATGATAAACATGTTCATTTCGAACTCGAAATGATGAAGCCATGGAAATCGAAAGCCAAAGACAACTGGCTGTTTGAACCCTGGGCTGATGGCGAAACAAAAGTGACCTGGCAAAATAGTGGCAACCTGCCCTGGCCAATCGCAAGACTGATGGGCCCTTTGATCGTCAAAAATCTGAATTACCAGTTTGAAACCGGGTTGAATAACCTGAAGAAAACGTGCGAGGGGGTTAGTTATCCCGATAGCTATCGGGAGGTTAATTAGTTAATTGGGGATTAGGTTAAATATGCTTCAGCTCTTTTTTTGTTTTTTCGTTGATCACGTTTCCTGTATTTAATGTTGTAACCGGTTCAAACAACATGATTTCCACTTCCTGCCCAGCCACCGGTTTATGTTCTGTGCCATGGGGAACAATGATAAATTCCCCTTCATGAATGGTAACCTTTTTATCACGGAAATGCATATCAAAACTTCCTTTCACCACATAAAACAATTCATCTTCCTCCTCATGATGATGCCAGATGAATTCTCCTTTGAATTTTACGAGTTTGACCTGCTGGCCATTCAGCTCTCCCGCGATACGGGGATTGAAATGATCGCTGAAGGAGGATAGCTTTTCGGCAAGATTTACTTTTTCCATAACATAAAGGTACAGCCCGGTCGAAATTATTTTGGTATTATTGATTCCTGTTTTATATGACAAAGATTGTTGCTTTATTACTCCTGCTGTTTTTTGCCGGTTGCGCCGTCAGCAAAAACCCTTTGCGTAAACAGGTTAGACTGCTGCAAAAAGGTGTTATGAAAGACGATACCAGTTATGTGTATGCGTTGCCGTATGAAAAAGGCAGGTCATTCTTTATCGTACAGGGATATTTTGGTGTTTTTTCTCATAAAGAAAGAGCGGCGCTGGATTTTAAAATGAAACGGGGAACAAAGATCTGTGCGGCAAGAGATGGAGTAGTAATGCGGATCAAAGAAGACAGTGACAGGGGCGGGATCAATAAAAAATACCGGGCCGATGGAAATAATATTGTCATACAGCATGCGGATGGCTCAAGGTCCGGCTACTGGCATTTGCAAAAAGACGGGGCGCTGGTGAATGTTGGTGATACGGTCCAAAAAGGGCAGGTGATCGCCCTGAGCGGAAAGACCGGCTATGCGTCCATGCCGCATCTTCATTTTTTAGTATGGAACTATAATAGTAAACGGCAATGGAGTTCGGTAGCTACCCGATTTCAGACTTCAAAAGGGATAAAATATTTAAGAAGCTGGAAAAAGTATAGAAATGATTTACCCGATTGAATTTCTGCCGGAAAATAATTACAATTATTTCCCTTTAAATGCATCCATGCTTTTGTGAAAGCCAAACCATTTGCCAACGATTACATCCAGCCATCGCTGCGGCAATATTCCTTTTAAAAAAGGAACAACATATACTATACGGGGCAGACGTACATAAATTTTATTTTTCTTTACCCCTGCTATAATTTTTCTTGCTGCTGATTCAGGTTTCAGAATAGGAACAACAGGAGAACGAACACCTTCAAACATTCCTGTATTTATATAGGATGGTGTAACAGTTGTAACATGCAGGTCTTTTGAAATTGCTTCCAGCTCAAGTCTCAAACTTTCGCCCCAGCCTATAACCGCATGTTTGCTTGCCACATATACTGACATTTTAGGAGTTGCAATAAGTCCTGCCGCAGAAGCTATATTAACGATATGTCCTTTTTTTCTTTCGATCATCCCGGGAATAAACTCCAGGGCTACATGCATAAGTGCAGCTGTATTGATGCTCATGGTAATATCAATATCCCTGTGTGTATGCCGGCGAAACTCTTTTCCAACAATAACACCGGCATTATTAAATAAAATATCAATACCGCCGAACTTTTGTTTGATGTCCGTTGCTGCCATGATGATTTCATCAGGATTACCCAGGTCTGTATGATAGGTATGCACCTCAAATCCTTTTGAAAGGAGTTTGGATGCAAGGTCTTCCATTTTTTTCCGGTCTATATCCCAGATGATTAATCTTTTGGCTCCTTCCTGTAAGCACATTTCGCCCATCAGTTTTCCAATTCCTGAAGCGCCACCGGTTATCAATACAGTTGATCCTTTGATCTGGCTCATAAAAATATTTTCTATGGCAATGTAGAAATCATTTAGCACTTTTGACCTGATATGGAAACGATCTGGCAACAATTTCTTGATGGGATGAAAAATACCGGCTGGCTGGAATACATCGCCGTGTTTGCCGGTATTGCCAGTGTGTGGTATTCAAGAAAAGAAAATATCCTGGTATATCCGGTTGGACTAATCAACACAATTATTTATATCTGGCTTTCTGCAAAAGGACAGTTATTGGGAGAAGCATCCGTAAATTTTTATTATACCGTAATGAGCATATACGGCTGGATCTTATGGGCCAGAAAAGACAAAGAACATCATCCCGTAATTCATATTACTTTTTCTGATAAAAAATGGTGGGGGTACCAGTTGCTGTTTTTTGCGGCATTTTATGTCGCCATTTATTTTTCTCTGACTTACCTGAAAAAAGATTTTGCCCCCGGCGCCATTCCCTGGGCCGATGCTTTTGCTTCTGCTACTGCTTTTACGGGAATGTGGCTGATGACAAAAAAGAAAGTGGAAAGCTGGTATTGGTGGATCGCTACCAATATAGCTTCTATACCGTTATATTTTGTAAAACACTATGTTTTTACCAGTGTTTATTATGTTGTGTTGTTAATAATGGCTGTATGGGGATTGATGGAATGGATAAAAAGGGCAAAACGATCTCATGTTTAAAAAAATTGTTGTCATAGGGCCAGAGTCAACCGGGAAAAGCACACTGTGCGAACAACTGGCAAAGCATTATGAAACCTTGTGGTGCCCGGAATATGCAAGAGAGTATTTATTGAAACACGGGAATAAATACAACTATGATAACCTGCTTACAATCGCAAAGGGACAGACTGCTTTGGAAGATGAATATATCGCAATGATGAATATGCCCGGCTCCGGCATCGCCGTCGGCAAGCCTTTGGCGGCCGATGGACTCCCGACTCCAGACTCCCGACTTCTCTTCATTGACACTAACATGTACGTTATGAAAGTCTGGTGTGAATTTATTTTTGGAAAATGTCATCGCTACATCCTCGACCAGGTAAAAGAAAGAAAATATGATCTGTATTTATTGTGTAACACTGATCTTCCCTGGGTAAAAGATGAATTGCGGGAATACCCGGATCTGCACACCCGGCAAAAGCTTTATCATATATATAAGGACATTATGATCAACCAACCGGTTCCCTGGGTTGAGATCAGCGGGAATAATGAAGAAAGATTGCTAAAAGCCATAACTGCAGTTGATAGGCTCCTGAAAATCTAATTGTCGTTACTTTCGCTTAACATGAAGGTATTTCTTCAAAAAAATCATCGTCTTGTTTTTTACGGTGCATGGTTATTGCTTGGATTGATGCAGGCTGGCCTCACCGAGTTGCAGGATGATGAAGCCTATTACTGGGTGTTCAGCCGGTATCTTGACTGGGGCTATTTTGATCATCCACCCATGATCGCCGTGCTGGTAAAAATGGGCTATGCTATTTTTCCAAATGAACTGGGCGTACGGCTGTTTCCTCTCCTGCTTAATATTCTTTCGCTGGTCATTATTGAAAAGCTCATCAGCAAAAAGAACCCCCTGTTATTTTATGCTATTGCTTTGTCTGTTGCCGTTATCCAGGTCACCGGGTTTGTGGCAGCGCCGGATATACCACTGATATTTTTTGCTGCCCTATTCTTTTTATGCTATAAACGGTTTATTGAAAAACATTCGTTGCTTAATACTTTATTGCTGGGCATTGCAGTGGCGCTGCTTTTTTACAGCAAGTACCACGCTGTGCTGATCGTTTTTTTTACCCTTCTTTCCAATTTAAGGCTGCTCAGGAAATACCAGACCTGGCTGGCCGCTGCCATTGCTTTGTTATTATTTGCCCCCCACCTGTACTGGCAGTACCAGCATGACTGGATAAGCTTTCGCTATCATTTATTTGAAAGTAATGTAAATCCTTACAAACCCTCTTTTACTGCCAGTTATATTTTAGGGCAGCTATTGTTACCCGGCCCGGTTGCCGGTTTCATTTTATTGCCGGCAGCTTTTCTGTATAAAACCAAAAACCCGACGGAAAAAGCTTTACGGTTTACTATGATCGGTATCTATGTTTTTTTCCTGCTCAGTTCATTTCGTGGAAAAGTGGAAGGCAACTGGACCTCCCCGGTATTGGTTTGCTTAATTGTTTTGTCGCACCAGTTTTTAATTGAAAGATTGAGCTGGCAAAGGATACTTTTCAAATTATTGCCCCTTACACTTATACTGGTATTGTTCACAAGAATAGTAATGATAGCTGACATACTTCCTGTAAAAGAAATTCAGCAACGTTACCATGCGTGGAAGAACTGGCCTGCAGTAATGAGGGAAAAAACAAAAGGTTTGCCGGTAGTTTTCAGTAATTCCTACCAGCGGGCTTCCAAGTATTGGTTTTATTCAGGGCAGATGACCTATTCACAAAACCTGTATAAACAAAGGAGAAACAATTATAATTTCTGGCCCGTGGAGGATTCAATGCTTGGTAAGCCGGTTTATTTCCTGGATACATACAACCTGTGGCGCTTTCCTGATTCAATGAAAACGCCGGTTGGCTGGGTTGGTTACGGGTATGATCCGTCATTTGCTTCTTTTGTCAAAGTGAAAATTGAAACAACGGAGCATACAATTAAAATCCGGCAAACGGATTCTGTAACAATTCATGCGATGACAAAAATGCCACAAGCCTATTATAATTTTATTTCAGGCAATAGTGGTCTGCCATCAAAAATAATGATCAGTGTTTTTAACAAGTTTGGCTGGATAAAAGATTACGATACCCCGCTCACTCTTCACCAGATAATACAAAGCGGGTTTCATTTTACTTTTTACCCCCAACTGAAAAAAGGAACTTATTATTTGCTTTTTGTCGTTGGCAGTGGTTTTTATAACCCCACTCACAATAGTGAGAAAATAAAATTGATCGTGGAATAATTGGTTCAGGGCGGCAGTGTTCCGGTCAGCCTTTGTATATCCGGATCGGTTTGAAGATTATTCATCTGCTGAAGCACCCATTGTGACCTGGAGGAAACATAACCGGATAGCGGCTTTACAGAATATCGTTTCGGATTTGGTAAACAAGCGGCGATCATTGCCGCTTCCTGCCGGGTTAAACTCTTTGCCGGTTTATTGAAATATTTTTCAGCAGCCATCTCAATACCAAATATCCCTTCACCCATTTCTATTACATTCAGGTACATTTCCAGTATCCGCTTCTTGCCCCAGATCAGTTCAATCATAAATGTAAAATATACTTCCAGTCCTTTCCTGATCCAGCTTCTGCCCTGCCATAAAAAAACATTTTTTGCAACCTGCTGGCTGATGGTACTGGCGCCGTGCAGGCGCCCGGGTTTTCTTTTGTTGTAGGCCATGGCCTGTTTAATGCTTTTCCAGTCAAAGCCATGGTGATCAGGAAAAGGCTGGTCTTCTGCAGCAATAACAGCGAGTTTTGCATTGGGTGAAATAGCATTTCTGTTTACATAATCTCTTTTCAAACCATGACCGCTTACCCAGCTAACAAACTGTGTCATGGTGATAGGTGGGTTGATCCATTTTAATAATACAATATAGAAAAGCTGGGCAATGAACAGCCAGATGAAAATGCGTTTGCTCCATTTCCACGCTTTGAGCAGGAAATTTTTTGTCCTGCTGTTTTTTTTGTCAGATGCGTTTGCCATAAACGATCAATCCCCAGATTAAAGCAATGCCAAAAATAATCAACAACAACCCATTGATCCGGTTAATGATATGGATATTGTGTGGCGTAAGCCGGTTGCGGATCTTCCCCGCCAGGAAAACTTTCAATATATCAGTACTCAGCATCCAGGACAGGCAGGTGACAAAAATTATTATCCTTTCACTTACAGAATGATTGATAACCGCCGTTGATGCATAGATCCAGAAGATAAATACCGAAGGGTTAAGGGTGTTCATGAAATAACCCGATAAGAATATTTTTGCAAAATCTCTTTTGCGGAACTTAAAGATCTGTTTTCCCGCTTCATCTACTTTTACTTTTTTAAAAAAAAGGAAATAGATGCCTATACTGACAAGGAATATACAACCGCCTATTCCCACAGCGTTTTTATGTATTTTGAGCTGATCGAAAAGGGTAGTAAAAAAATTAACCAGCACAACCATTGATACATCGCTGGCAGAAACCCCAAAAACAAAAGTCAAACCGCCTTTATGACCATTGTTCAGACTTTGTTTAATAATGGAAAATAAAACAGGCCCTACCGAAATGCTCAGCAGCAATCCAAATGTCAGCCCCTTAATAATGGATTCGATCATTCCGCAAGTAATTATTAAAAGTAAAAAACCTCTTTCAGAATTAAGAAGGAGGCATTATCAGTAAATATTTTCAGATGCGGCCACTTTCAAGAAATTTGTTCCAATCTTCCAGCATTTTACCCTTCATCACCCGGGGAAACTTATGCTGGCTGCCCAGTTTGCCCTTCAGCTCCATAAATTTCATAAACTTTTCTTCGGGCAATACTTCCAGGAAAACCTTTTTTAAGGCACTGTCTCTTTCGGTGGCATAATCATCGTTCAACAGCCTGAGATTTTCATCAATCCGCCGGCAGAGCTTTTCAGCATCTACCGTGTCGTTGGTGGCCACATACCATCGGTGAGCAAAAAGAGTATCGTAAGGGAACCCGACAACCGTATACTCCGGGATACAAATATTAAATTCTTCGCTTACCAATTCAATCGCCCTGTTCATATTTTCCACACTCAGGTGTTCCCCTGTGAGGCTGAGAAAATGTTTGATGCGGCCAGTGATCACTACTTCGCTTTTTTCAAGATCTGTGAATTTGATCGTATCCCCGATCAGGTAGCGCCAGGCCCCGGCATTCGTGCTCATCAGTAAAGCATATTCTTTTCCTTCCTCCACTTCATGAATCATTTTTGCATCCGGGTTGGAAACAATTTTCCCATCGTGGTCAAAATTTTTGTCATCAAACGGAACAAATTCAAAAAAGATATTATTGTTCAGTATCAGTTGCATCCCCCGGGCATGTTCTCTTGTTTTATAACCAATAAACCCTTCACTGGAGAGATAGTTCTCGATATATACAATTGGTTTGCCCAGTAATTTTTCAAATCCTTTTTTGTAGGGTTCAAAAGCAACACCACCATGCACAAAAAAGCTGAAGTTGGGCCATATCTCGTGAATGTCTTTTACTTTGTAATGCGCTATCACCATTTCCATACACATCTGGCACCATGCCGGCACACCAACAATGTAACCGATATCCCATTCCCGGGCATGTTCAACAATTTCATTCAGCTTCTGGTTCCAATCGGCTAATGCAGCAATGCGACCACCGGGTTTGTAAAATGTCTGGAACCAGAAAGGTCTTTTTTTGGCAAGTATACCACTCAGGTCACCGGCATACCAACCTGCCTTCCCTTTTTTAAGATCCGTTGCGCCGCCCAGCATCAGGAAACCTTTTGTCATCGCTCTTTTATTCGCTTCTTCATACCTGATCAGGCTTAATAATTGCCGCAGGTAATTAACTGTATTGCTTCGCAATAATTCTTTCGTAACCGGGATGTATTTGCTGGCTGCTTCAGATGTACCTGAACTGAGTGCATAATATTTTATTTTGCCCGGCCAGGTAACATCGGGCACACCGTCCAGTGTTTTCTTCCACCATTCCTCGTATATCTTATTATAATCATGCACCGGCACCAGTTGCTGGAACATTTTAGCCGGATGCCGGCTCAATAATGCGTCATCAAACCGGTACTGTTGACCAAACTCGGTGAATCTTGCTTTTTTTAATAATTTTTTCAGCACCCGTAACTGCTGACGCTGCGGATCATTGGGAGGAATTCTTAATGCGGCAGCAATTGCCCTGGGGAGTTTTATATCAATGATGTTCGCCATTAATCAGTAAAAGAATCGGTGACATTAAAGTTAAGCATAGTTTGCATTGAAATGGCTGCGAATATAGGTGTCCAGCCGTATCAACCACCTAACCGGCGGTACATTCTCAGTAATAATTTAATATCCTGCACCGGATCATAATCCCTCGCATACCAGTAATCCAGCATTTGCAGGCTTTCTGCGGGTAAAGAATGTTTTGCAGATACGGCAGCCCCGTTACAGGCTATTATTCCTTTGCGGATCAGCGGCAGGTTTTTTTCTGACACAGCATAGCCGACCCAGGTCTTTTGTGCAAATAAAACGGCAACGCAGTTTGCAATAAAGGCAAACGGGTTTTTAATAAGAAAAAGATGAACAGGAAAAGCAAGGATACCCCAAAATGAAATAAAAATATCTATCAGCCTCTTCAGCCTTCGGTTATAGGGATTGGCCAGCATAAACCCGTTTTCTTTTGACATAGCCTCACCCGATTTATTTCTTGAGTCGCTTCCTACAATGCTGCTGCTATCCGATGCATGAAACTTAATACTGATATTTGAGGGCAATTGCGGCATATGCTGAATAATGTCTGAAAAAGATAAACCTCCTTCGCAAAAAATCACTTCCCTGAAAGGGATGGCCGATGAAAGTTCCGTTAGTTTCTTCCAGTGCCCGACCGCTGATTCATCATTTTCACTCACCGCTATTCTTCCCAGTATTCTTTCATGCAACGCGGCATCTTTGATCAATTTCACTGTTTGCTGGTATTCATTTGCTGATGCAATAATTAATGTACTGGCGTTTTCATCCCTGTCCCTGCCGCTGTTTAATACACTTGCCCGGATGAGCAACCACCTTAATAAACTGATCAGAACAAAAGCCAGCATCGAACCAAACAAAAGGATCCCCCTTGAAAAGCGAAGGCGTTCCGGCAACAGGGCATAACCGGCCAGTAAAATAATTGTAGCAACCAGGGTTGACCGTACCAATTCTGATCGTTTATACCAACGATCATACAAACCGGCATAATAAGCAGTAATCAGATAAAAAACTGTATAAGCAGGGAAGGCAACCCACAATAGTCTTTTTTCATACTCAATACCTGTCCGCACATATTGACTCCAGATATTTTTCATCAGCCAGAACGAAAGAAGAATAAGTCCCGCATCAATAAGAGGTAAACCGACCCGGCGGATAAAATTTGTTGCAGCCGACAGGAAGGCTCTTACCCAGATGGCAGTATGAATTAACAAATTAAATACACCGGCCCGGCCGCCGCTATAATGTTTGCGGACAAAGATGCTCATGGCATTGTAAAACATCCGCACATAGTTCATGCTTCCTTTCCGGGTACTTTCACCTTTGAAATGAATAATGCTGCTTTCAGCGAAATAATAATTTTTATAACTCCCGCCTGTGGCGGGACAAGCTGCCTTCTGGATACGATAACTTAAATCAACATCCTCCCCGTACATAAAAAAGATCTCATCAAAGCTGCCCACTTTTTCCAGGACCTCTTTTTTTACCATCATAAACGCCCCGGCCAGCACATCCACTTCATGACTTTCATTTTCGTTCAGGTACCCCAAATGATATTTTGAAAAAACTTTTGACCTGGGAAACAATATTGACAACCCAAACAGTTTGTACAAGGATGTCATTGGTGAGGGGAATGACCGCTTGGATTCTTTCAGAAATTTTCCCCGGCCATCCAGCATTTTAATACCCAATGCCCCGGCGTCTGCATGTGATTCAAGAAATGAAATACATTTTTGAAAGCAATCTCCCGGCACAAGGGTGTCCGGGTTAAGAAATAGAATATAATTTCCTGTTGCCCGTTTTAGCCCAATGTTGCAGCCTTTGGCAAAACCAAGGTTTTCTTTATTGGCAATAAACTGAACGGCCGGAAATTTTGACTGTAAATAGTTAATACTGTTATCGGCAGAACAATTGTCAACTACTATTATTTCTGCAGGTATTCCGGTAATGGCTTTCTGTACCGAGCAAAGGCATTGTTCGAGAAAGTGTTTTACGTTGTAGTTAACTATAATTACCGATAGCTGCATACTCCATCTCCGCTAACCGGGGGAGATTTATGTGATTTTCTCAAAAATAGCAGTTCTCTAACAGCAATAAGCAATTTCTTGTTCCCCCTTCAGGGCCTGCCTGCCGGTAGGCAGGGGTTAGAGGGTTTATTATCTTTGCCCATGCTTAAACCCGCCCTTCTGAATGCCGTAAATGCCGGAGCCGCAGAAATACTTCGTTTTTTCAACAATGATTTTAAAGTCAGCAATAAAGAAGGCATCAACAACCTGGTAACGGAAGCTGATCATGCTTCCGAGAAAGCCATCATCGGGGTCATCAAATCCGCTTTTCCCGATCATCATATATTAAGCGAAGAAGCCGGGGAGCTTATCCAGGATTCCAGGTACAAGTGGATCATCGACCCTATTGACGGAACCATCAACTTTGCACATGGCATTCCGCTCAACTGTGTTTCGATCGGGGTTGAACATAACGGCGAAATAGTAATGGCCGCTGTTTACAATCCGCATCTCCATGAATTATTTTTTGCAGAAAAAGGGAAAGGCGCCACATTAAATGAAAAAAAAATTGCTGTCAGCGAACAGGCAGAGACCATCAAAGCATGTTTGGTTACCGGATTCCCCTATACCTATTTAAATATGCCCAATGGCCCCCTTGAAATTTTTGAACGCTTTATCCGAAAAGGTGTTCCGGTAAGGCGACTGGGTTCTGCGGCTATTGATCTTTGCTGGGTGGCCTGCGGACGGTTTGATGGTTTTTACGAACATAAACTGGAAGCATGGGACAGCGCGGCCGGTTACCTGATAGTGGAAGAAGCAGGCGGAAAAGTAACAGATCACGAAGGAAATAAATTTTCAATTTACCAGCACAAAGTTTTGGCTACTAATGGAAAAATTCATGATGAAATGCTGGATGTGATTAATAATCGGAAAGAGCTATAAATGATTTACGAATTTTGATTTCGGATTTACGAATTCTTAGTGCAATGACTAAAGCAGAACTCAGGGAGAGGTTTAAACAGTATGCAATATCTGTCGCAAGATTTGCTTTAAAACTGCCATATAATATGGTTAATAAAAACTATGCTGATCAGTTAAACAGGTCTGCATCCTCATCTGCTGCAAATTACAGCGCTTCTTTAAGGGCAAAATCGGCGGCAGATTTTATTAATAAGTTTAAAATAGTGGAAGAGGAACTTGATGAATCATTATTTTTCTTTGAATTAACAGAAGCAATTAATCCAGAATTTAACAAGGGAATAGCGATCTTATCAAAAGAAGGAAATGAACTGCTTTCCATCATTGTGAGTTCTTTAAAAACACTCAGGGGCAAACAGGTAAAAAATCGCAAATCTTAATTTGTAAATCGTAAATGAATAACAGAACAGAAATATCAACGCTAGGGGAATTTGGCCTGATAGAACACCTTACCAAAAACATTGAACTGCAAAACGCTTCTTCCATATTGGGCGTAGGCGATGATGCAGCAGTAATTGATCATTTCGGCAAACAAACTGTGGTTACAACAGACCTTCTTGTTGAAGGGGTTCATTTTGATTTAATGTACACCCCGCTGAAACACCTGGGTTACAAAACTGTCATTGTAAACCTGAGTGATATATATGCCATGAATGCGGCGCCCACTCAAATAACACTTAGCATTGGCATCAGCAACCGCTTTAGTCTTGAGGCGTTGGAAGAGTTTTATGAGGGCGTTTATGCCGCCTGCAATAAATACGGAGTTGATCTTGTCGGCGGCGATACAACTACTTCTCAAAAAGGCTTTATCGTTTCAGTTACTGCTCTTGGTGAAGTGACACCGGGTAAATTTGTAAAAAGAAGCACAGCTCAGAAAGGTGATCTGCTTTGTGTAAGCGGTGATCTTGGAGCAGCCTATGTCGGGTTGTTATTTTTAGAAAGAGAAAAAAAGATCTTTATGGAAAGCCCGGGAGTGCAGCCCGACCTGGAAGGCGAAACCTATGTAATTGGAAGGATGCTGAAGCCTGAAGCAAGGAAAGATATTATTGAATTTTTTGCCGGGCAGGAAATTATTCCTTCTTCTATGATAGATATCAGCGATGGGTTAAGTTCTGAGATCTTACATATCTGCAAACAAAGCAACCTGGGTTGTGTGTTGTACGAGGAAAAAATTCCTGTGCATGAAGAAATGAAAAAAGCAGCTTACAAATTTGAAATAGATCCGACAGCCTGTGCCTTAAGTGGCGGAGAAGATTATGAGTTGTTATTTTCTATTTCCCAAACCAATTATGATAAAC